>DAHUYY010000011.1:0-16586 GCA_027306845.1 Vulcanimicrobiota bacterium
CGCGCAACAACGTGAGGAGTGCGGGGTCATCGACGGCGCGGCTGCCATGCCCGATCCGCTCGGCTCGCAGCTGCTCGACCGCTGCGCGCACGCTCTGCGCGCCGGCCGCCTCGCCGGCATGGGCGACGGTATGGAGCCCCTCCGAGCGCGCGAATGCAAAGGCGTCGACGAAGAGCTCCGGCGGGAAACGCAGTTCGTCGCCGCCGAGCCCAATGCCGATCGCACCGAGTTCGGTCGCCGATGCGGCAAAGCGAGCGGTCTCCAGCGCGCTACTCGCGCCGAAGTTGCGCGTGAGATCGACGATCGTGCGGAAGGTGACCCCGTGGCTGCGCTCGACGCGGGCGAAGACCTCGTAGATCGCCTCCATGCAGCTCCGAAGGTCGAGCTCGGGATGAAAGAAGCGCCAGACCGAGGGCGAGATAAAGAGCTCGCCGTAGACGACGCCACGCCGCAGTGCATCGGTCGCGAACTCCTCGGCAAGGCGCGCGTAATCTTCGGGGCGGGAGAGCGCGCGAGAGACGGCGGCAAAGAGCAGCAGAAACTCGGGGAAGTCGGCGAAGGCGTAGACCTGCCCGGGCTCGCGCGGCGAGCGTTCGAGGGCACCGGCGGGGGCGCCGGGGCGGTACCGCGTCGGCAGGCCATCGCGTGCGGTAAGTTCGAGGAAGGTGCTCTCGCGCAGCGTTCCCTCGAGGTGGCAGTGCAAGTGGATCTTCGGCAGCGCCGCAACGCGCGCTTCGAGCGATTCTTGTGGTTCGAACTCCAACATCGGTCGCACCAGGGTTCGCTGCGTTGTGCTAGAATCCATGGAGTTCCGGCGCGGGGTGGAGCAGTCCGGTAGCTCGTCGGGCTCATAACCCGAAGGTCGCGAGTTCAAATCTCGCCCCCGCAACCACGTACTGGCCCGACGTTTGAAAGATCGTCGGGCCCGTTTTTTATTTCCGAGCGTCGGGTCTTCGTCAGGCGCCCATCGTCGCCGTAAAATACCCGCGCTCGTTTAATTCAACGCGGCCTGCCGTGCGAAAGCACGTTTCCCGGAGACGAAGGCGTCCATAATGCTGCGCAGGCCTTCGGCCGTTCGATCTAAGTCGGCCGCGAGCGCGAGCAGATCGGAGAACTGCGCTTCGAGTGCGGACGACGATGCGACCACTTCGTCGGCAGTCGCGGCATCTTCGCGCGAGCGATCGGCGAACTCCGCAATCGTGGTCGAAAGTTCACGTGCTTGTGCCGCCATCTGTTCGGTTGAAGCTCCGTTCTGTTCGACCACCGCCGAGATCGCTTGCATGGCGCTCTCCGAACGAGTCGCCGAATCCAACATCTCCAACGACGAGCGCTCGATGCTCTCGCTACCCATCGTCGAGAGACGCACGTTCTCGGCGATCGATTGTAGGGCTCGCGAGATCGCTTCTGACTGCGAAGCTGCCTCCACCACACGAACCTGCGCTCCCGCTACCGCAGAGCCGGCCGCGCTCACTCGGTCGCGCACCTCGGTGATCAGCGCGCCGATCCGTCGATTTTCGTCTGCACTTCGCTCGGCGAGCTTCCGAATCTCCGATGCAACCACGGCAAATCCGCGCCCTTGATCGCCGGCGCGTGCGGCCTCGATCGCCGCGTTGAGCGCAAGGAGGTTCGTCTGCTCGGCGATCGACTCCACGCTTTCGAGAATCGTTCCGATCTGCGACGAGAGGTTCGAGAGCGCTCCCATCTCCGCGGCGGCGTCGCGCGTTGACGTATCCGTCTCGGCGAGCATGCCGAGCGTTGCACCGACCACGCCGACGCCGTGTTCGGCGGCGCGAGCGCTCTCGCGAGCGGAGTGTAGCAGGACCGTCGCCTGTTCGACCACGACGCGCGCCTGCCGACCGAGCATCTCGATCTCACCGCTCGCCGCTCGCACCTGGAGCGCCTGGTCGGCCGCGCCTCTCGCGATACCTTCAACTCCCGAGGCAAACTCGCCGACGATCGCGCGCGAACCCGCTGCCTCGGTGGCCCGATTACGCAGCGCCGTAACGAGCGCGCCCACCGCAGCGACCGATTCCGTCGCTTGCTCGCGCACGAGCCCGACATTCTCCTGAAGCAGGCTCGCCGACGGAGCCAACGTGTGGACGGCGGCCTTCACTCCCTCCAAAATTGCGCGGATGCTGCCCATCATCGAATCGAGCGAGGTGCCGAGGCGGTCACGCTCGCTTTGCGGCGCGATACTCGCCTCGATCTCGCCCCGAGCCATTGCCTCCGAAGCAGTGACGATGGAGCGCTGGTAATCGATCATCTCCTCGAATGCATTGGCGACCGGGCGCAACTCGCCGTCGATCGCACGTAGATCGCCGAGTTCGAGCTCTCCGCGCGAAAGTGTCGCCGCAGCCCTGCGAAGCACTGCCGCAGAGGCGCGAAGGCGCCGAATAGCAAGTGCAAAGACGAAAAACGTCGCCACGAAAATGAGGAACATCGCCCCGACGACGCCGCCGACCACCAGCAAAATAATACGGTTGACGACCGCGAGCGGATAACCGACGACAAAGGCGCCGATCACCGCGCCGTTCGCGTCGTAAACGGGCGCGGCGGCGACGAAGCTCGGGGTTCCCGCGACCCACGAATTTCCCTGATAGGTCTCCCCGGCGATGACCGCTTTTTCAACCTTTGGCGGGATGCTCGCCGTGACGATAAACGAGCCGTCCTTTTTCATCGACGAAGCATCGAGAATCCAGTCGCCGGCTTTTTGGTGGGCAAATATCGATACATCCGCACCGGAGAGCGAGTGCGCTTGCTGGATGAGCGCCTCGTTTCCCCCGTTGCTCCAACCAGGAAACCCGGGAAAGGCGAGTTGCCCGCCGGAGAGCGTTGCCGTGCCGCTATTGGTAGCGAGCGCGAGCAAAGCTTTTTCGGCCGCCTCGCCCTGCCTGGAGAGAAAACTGTACTCCACGCGTTGTGCCGAAAACGTCAGGCCGACCGTGGCAAGAAGAATCCCAACGGCAAAAGAGATCACCGTCGGGAGTATGATGCGAAACGTCATCGAATCGCGGCCGATCATGAAATTTCCATTTCACGATCAGTAGTACCAGAACATGATTAGCGATGCGTTATGATTACCTTATCGAAGGGAGCGATCGCGCACATTATGCCTCGGTAACGAACGATCGCATGCCACGCAGCGCTACGGTTGTTGGATCGACGCGACCGACGAAGCGAGACAGAGGGCGTCGAGTGCGGTTTGTGCATCGGGATCCGGCTGAAGCATGGCGATCGGACGCGCGTAGACGTCGGCGACGAATTGGCCGTTCTGTTGAGCGATGCGTTCGATAAGAAACGACGTCGGGGTCCGAACTTCGAACTGCCACTGCGGCTCGCGCCCGCCGCAACCGCTCACTTTCGCCGACGAAACCACCTTCGATCCGCCGATTAACCCGAGCAGAGTGCGCGTGGCAACCTGAGCGACCATCCGCAACGGAATCGGCTTCCCGGGGATAGCGCCGACCTTTCGCATCGAGATCGCGGTGACGAGGTACGATTCCGATGTGCCGCCCCCGAGTTGTTTCGAAGCTGAGGCGAGCACCTGCGTTCCCGATGTAACTCCCTGCCCCGAACCCGCTTGCGTCCATCCGACGGGTAGCGGGGCGTGCAGGCCCGGTATTACGCTCATCACCGGTGTGGCGGGCGCCGTAACGAAATCCTGCGGGCAGAATGTGCCGAGAGCGGCCAGGGCCTCGGGGTCGGCCGTCTCCCCGCCTGTGCGCATGTAGGTCGCTGCACCGTACGATCCGTGCGCCGAGAGCGCGACATACTGGAGCGTCAAGAGATGAAGCGTACCGATATCGAGTCGGTAATGCAACCGCCAGGCCGGGCGCGTGCCGGCGCAGACGAAGGTCGCTCGGCTCGATATCAAATGAAACTTCGTTCCGAAATGTTCGAGCATTCCTAGCGCCGTCTTCACGTTATCGGAGAGCGTCCCGGTATGCGGCTCGTTGGATTCCGTTACGTTGATCGATTCCACGCCGCCGGCGTAGGGCTTCATCGCTTCAAAACGGATCTGCGAGACGGCCGAGAGCACGCGCACGCGGCGATCGAGCCTCCAGCCCTTGGGCACCTGCATGAACGCGGAGACTGGCTGCATCGTCGCTTGCGGAGAGGGCGCTGCAGCGGTTGTGGCCGCAACAGCCGGAACGATCGTCGGTACCGGCGACGCACTCGGCGTCGGTGCGGGCGATGGGCTCGCAAGCGCAGCTGCGAGCAAGACCGCGCGAATCACGCCGTCACCAAGCCGACTTCTTTGGCTACGAGAGCGAATGCATCGAGCGCGCGATCCATCTCCTCGCGCGCGAGCGTCGCGCAGAGCTGCGTGCGTATGCGTGCGGTGCCTTCGGGGACGACCGGGAAGCCGAAGCCGGTCACAAAGACGCCACGTTTGAGAAGCTTATCGCTCATCGAAATAGCAAATGCCGTTTCACCGACGATGATCGGTACGATCGCACTCGGCCCCGGCAGCGGTTTCAACCCTATCCGTGCGAGCCCGGCGCGGAAATAGGCGACGTTCTCCCGGAGCGCGCGCACGCGTTCGGGGTGCGCATCGAGGAAGTCGATCGCAGCGAGCGCACTGCAGGCGACCGTCGCCGGCAATGCGTTCGAAAACAGCTGCGGACGCGAGCGCTGGACGAGCGTCTCGATCAACGCATGGCTTCCGGCGACGAAACCGCCGGCCGCTCCACCGAGTGCTTTACCCAGCGTTCCGGTGATGATATCGATCTCGCCGGTCAAACCAAAGTGTTCGATCGTTCCCCGGCCGCTCTCACCCATCACGCCGGTGCCATGTGAATCGTCGACGACGCTGACCGCTCCATATTTTTTGCAGAGCGCCACGATCGCCGGAAGATCGGCGAGCGAACCCTCCATCGAAAACACGCCGTCGGTGACGACGAGAATCGGCGCGCAACCCTGCACGGCCTGCAACTTCGCTTCGAGGTCGGCCATGTCGCCGTGCTTGTACACGCTACGCTTCGCTTTATTTGCCAGGCGCACGCCGTCGATGATCGAGGCGTGGTTCAACTCATCGGAGATAATCGCCGAACCTTCGCCGCAGATCGTTGCGAAAAGGCCGGTATTGGCGTTCCAGCACGAAACGTAGGTGAGCGAAGCCTCGGTGCCGAGAAACTGCGCGATCCGCTCTTCAAGGCGCCGGTGCACGTCGAAAGTACCGCAAATAAAACGGACCGACGCGGTGCCCGCTCCGTAACGATCCAAGCCCTCTTTTCCGGCGGCGACGACCGCCGGTTCGTCGGAGAGGCCGAGATAATTATTGGACGAGAGGACGATGACGTCGCCCGCCTCTTCCATGTGGACCGTTGGAGCCATCGGTGAGGTTATATGGCGCAGGTGTTTATAGGTCCCCGCCGCCTTTAGCGCGTCGAGTTCTTTTTGTAGCGCGGCATTAAAAGCGGCGTTCATTTCTTTTCTCCGGTAAGATCGAGGACGATTTTGGCGGCTTCACCGCTATGCATAAGTTCGAACGCGCGGTCGTACTGCGCGAAGGGCAAAACGTGGGTGATAATGGGACGAAGGTCGACGCGCCCGCTTTTCACCAGCGCCTGCGTTTGATACCACGTCTCGAACATGCGCCTTCCGTTGATCCCCAGCACGGTGAGTCCCTTAAAAATAATGCGCTCGGCGAGATTGATGCTGATGCTATCGGAGGGAATACCGAGGAGCGCCGCGCGCCCGCCGTTGCGCACCATTTGCAGGCCCATATCGATCGCCGCGCCGCTTCCCGACATTTCGAGCAAAACGTCGACGCCGTTTCCGCCGGTACGTGCCTTCATCTCTTCAACTAAGCCGCTACTCCGCGAATCGAAAACCGCATCGGCCCCAAGGCGCTTGGCCAGTTCGAGCTTGGCGGGATTGACATCGAAGGCGTAGACGCTCGCCGCGCCGGCCGCGCGCGCGACGGGAATCGCCATCAATCCGATCGAGCCGACCCCGGTAATGGCGACGCTCTTGGTGCTCACATCGGCGGCCATCACGGTATGCACGGCGTTCCCCAGCGGATCGAAGACGGCGGCGAACTCATCGGGGATCGCGGGGTCGAGCGGCCAGACGTTATATTCGGGCATCGAGATATATTCGGCGAATGCGCCATCGCGATCGACGCCGATGATTTTTACGCGCTCGCAGATATGCGCATCGCCGATTCGGCAAAGAAAGCATGTGAGGTCGGCGATGTGCCCCTCGGCACTCACGCGGTCGCCGACCGCAACCGCGCGCACCGCTGCCCCGACCGCCGCGACGCGGCCCATAAATTCGTGCCCGACGGTAACCGGCGGCACGATGCGATGCTGCGCCCACGCATCCCAATGGTAGATATGTGCGTCGGTGCCGCAGACCCCCGCCTTCTCCACGCGAATGAGAACCTCGGTTGGGCCGATCGAGGGAATGGGAAGTTCTTCGAGCGTAAAGCCCGGGCCGGCGGCGCTCTTGCGGAGCGCATGCATGCTATTTTTCATCTCTGGGGCCCTGGTATTCGCTCCGATCTATCCGCTACCTCGACGCATACAAAAAGAAGGGGCCGCGTCGCCGCGAGCCCCTTCCTTTTGCTCTTATCGAGCCGGCGCCTAAAAGTCGTATTCGACCTGCGCGCGGTTGTATTTGAAGAGCGGAAGGCCGCCGAACTGCTCCGTGCGCTCGCCGTAGCGATCGCGCACGAGCCAGCCGTGGTAGGCACCCTTGCCGACCTTGTTGAGGTAGTAGAACGCATCGACGTCGGTCTCTTGCGTCGGCGCGAGCCCGACTGCAGCGGTACCGTCGGCGTAGAGCGCACGCGAAAGGATCGCGTGGAATCGCTTGTTCGTCGAGTTGAACATCAGCGCGAACTTCACGCCTTGCCCGTAGGTACGGCGGTCGACCATACCCTGCGTCATCGAGGTGGTGAAGAACGGGTCGGTGGCATACGAATCGGTGTACGGCGATGCGAAACCACCGTAGTAGAGCGTCGTCGTGCCGGCCGCGCCGTTGCTCACGCAGTTGAAGCCGTTTCCGGCCAGGAGATAGGGAACGCTCGTAGCGGCCGACGTTCCGGCGCCGACGAGCCCGTGCGCCGCATTACAGCTGACGCCCGCCGGAAGAACGACGGTATCGCTCTTCGCGGGAACGTTGTTGTAACCGACCGTGAAGTCGACGTTCTTCGTTATCGAGAGGCCGGCTTGAAGGCCGTAGCCCGTCGCGCGAATTTTGCCGATCAGCGCGTTGCCGGTATCTTGTTCGCTACCCGCCTGCAACGCGACGAAGGGTTTGTACTTCGCCATGAAGCCCGGGATGCTGTATTTCGCATCGAACCACGTCAGGGTGGCGATGTTGTTGAAGCCGTAGTAGTAGAGGTCTGCCGCGAGACCTTTGGCGGCATAACCGACCTTCGCGTAGCCGAAGCCGCTGTTGGTCATCGCATTGGGTTTGCCGTTCGGATTGAAGATATTCCCCTCAGATCCCAACGACGGTGCGTCGACGTAATAGCCGGTCAGCAAGGTCGAGTTATCGAATGCCGACTGCGCGCGTCCTTCGAACTTCGAAAAGACCGCGCCCTCAACGTTCCAGTTATTATTGAGTTTGTAGGTGACGTCGCCGCCCTGGAACGCGACCGGCTTCAGGCGCGAATCCGAGCTGTTCGCCCACGGCGAATTGAAGACTTGGTTACCGAGCGTCGCGCCGAATCCATGTCCCTGATACTTGACGTACGCTTCGTACAGCGTGCTCATCTGGAAATCGGGAAGGGTGTTATCGGCGGCGATTCCCGGCGGTGCCGGGAGGCACGCGTTGCCTGCCGAGGGCTGGTAGTTCGCGGCTTGCGAACAGTTGCCGTTGAACGGATTGGCGTAAAAATACGTCGCACCCAACGTGAAACCGCCGCCGGCGTTATACTCGCCATGCAAGCTAATGCCCGTGTTCCAGGCCGCTTGGTTCGGCCCTTTTTGGGTCGCACTCGCGTTCTGGCGCGTGAAATAGTAGCTACGGACGTAGCCTTTGTACGAAAAACGGCTGACGGGCTTCTTGGATGCGCTCTCTTGGGCGACGATCTTCTTCTTTGCCGGTGTGTCCTGCGTTGCCGCCGACGCGAAAGAAGTTGCCACCATGAGAAGCATCGCAAGGGCCGCGCCGAAGCGCTGTATCATCTTCATGAATAATCCCCTGTGATTGGTGTATATGAGGCTCCGGCTCCGAGTCTAGCCGGGCAACGTTAAGGGTACCTTAACGCGCCTACCCCTAGGCTGCTGGAACACTCGTGCAGAGGCAGAGGTTGCCGAAAAACTAACCGTAACGGCCGGTAATATAATCCTCGGTCCGCTTATCTTTCGGCTTCGTGAAGATATCCGAGGTGGTGCCGCTCTCGATGAGCTCCCCGGAGAGAAAGAAGGTCGTATGATCGCTGATGCGGGCGGCCTGTTGCATGGAATGGGTGACGATCACCACGGTATACTCGCGCTTGAGATCCTCGATGAGATCCTCGATTTTGCTCGTCGCAATCGGGTCGAGCGCCGAGGCGGGTTCGTCCATTAAAATGACCTCGGGGTCGACTGCCAGACAGCGCGCGATACAGAGTCGCTGCTGCTGCCCACCGGAGAGCTGGAGGGCAGGCCGGTCGAGCCGATCCTTGACTTCGTCCCAGAGCGCAGCGCTGCGGAGCGAGCGCTCGGCGACCTCGAGCAGGTGCTCGCGTCGTTTTTCCCCGTGAATGCGCGGCCCGTAGACGACGTTCTCGAAGACCGTTTTCGGAAACGGGTTCGGGCGCTGAAAAACCATGCCGATGCGGTGCCGGATCGAGACCGGGTCGACGTCGGATGCGTAGATATTCTCGCCGTCGAGCAGCACCTCGCCCTCGACACGCGCGCCGGGCGTCAGATCGTGCATGCGATTGAGCGCGCGCAGAAAGGTCGATTTTCCGCAGCCCGACGGGCCGATGAGCGCCATGACGCAATGCTCGGCGACTCCGAGCGACGCCTTTTTCATGGCATGAAATTGTCCGTAAAATACATCTACGTTTTGAACGATCAACTTCTCGGCGCGCTCTTCGCGCAAGTCGACCGGCGACATCGTCGGAATCATATGCTCTCCTGCTCCCCACCACTATGCGACATGGCGAGTCGAAATTCCGCGTTATGGCTCCATTAAAGAGCGCGCCCGCCTAGTCACGCGCTATGCGGAGGATCGGCAGGCGCACGACAAAGGTCGCGCCGTGCCCCAACATCGATTCGGCGGCGATGCTACCCCGGTGCGCCTCGACGATTCCCTTGACGATGGCGAGCCCCAGCCCGGCACCGCCGTGTTCGCCCTCGCGTGCGCGCGACGGGTCGCCGACGTAGAAGCGTTCGAAGATGTGGGGGAGGCTGCGATAGGGGATCCCATCTCCGCTGTCGCGCACGCGCAGCACCGCCTCGGAGCCCTCGGCGTCGATCTCGATCGCAATCTCTCCGCCGGTCGGCGTGTGTCGCAACGCGTTATCGATGAGGTTGACGAACACTTGCGCGAGCCGGTCGGGGTCGCCCTCCAAACGCACCGGACGGACCGCCCTTACCTCAAGGTTGACGCCCTTCCCAAGTGCCGCCGGTTCGAAGCTTCCGGCAATCGAGCGGGCAAGCTCCTCGATATCGACCTCGCGTAGGCGCAGACGAATATGCCCCGATTCGGTGCTCGCCTGCTCGAGAAAACGAGCGACCAATTCGGTGAGTCGATCGACTTGTGCGAGCGCTTGCGGAAGAAAGAGCGCACTCGCTTCAGCATCCCCTGAATCGAGCACGGTCTCGATCATCAGACGAATCGACGAAAGAGGCGTCCGCAACTCATGCGAGACGTTACTGAGAAATTCGGTTCGCGCTCGTTCCAGCCGCGCAACCTCGGTGCGATCGATCGCAACGAGTACCACCCCACGCGGCCCGCGCGCGTCGGGCGGAAGCGGCGTTGCCGAGATCGCGAAGGTCCGCTGACGCCCGGGCTCGCCGAGTTGTAGCGTTTCGAACGATGCCTCACCCTGCAGGGCATCGAGCGTGCGTCGTTCGATTGCCACATTGGGGATCGCGCGTAAAATGTGCTCTCCCACCGCGCTCTTGCGATCGAACCGAAATATCCTTGCCGAAGAGCGGTTTGCAAAAGCGATACGCAGGTGTTCGTCGACGAGGACAACACCCAGCGGCAAACGATTGAGGATTCGCCGAAGATCGCGCAAGAGCGGGGCGCGTTCGGCCTCCTGACCCGCAGCGGCCGGCACGACCAGCTCGTCGGGCGAGCGGCGCGCGCTGCGCGCCCACCATCCCACCGCAAAGCCCACAATGAGAGCGATCGCCGCAGCGACCGCGGCGACCGACATCGTGCCTTACCCCCGGAACATGTAGCCGCGGCTGCGGACGGTAACGATATGGCGCGGATTGCGCGAATCGACTTCGATTTTTTCGCGCAACCAGCGCACGTGCACGCTGATTGTCTGATGCTCGCCGTCGAAATCGTAACCCCAAACTTTATCCAACAGCGTTTGCCGCGTCACGACCCGCCCGTGATTTTCCATCAACAGGCGCAACAAGCTGAATTCTTTCGGCGCGAGCGCAACCTCTTCTCCCCGCACGACCAAACGCTGCCGCGACGGATCGAGCGTAATCTCGCCGAGCGTCAGGGTTTCGTCGGGGCCGACCACCAACGGGCCGCCGCGCCGTAAGCGCGCTTTTACCCGGGCAAGAAATTCATGCAAGGCGAAGGGTTTGGTAACATAATCGTCGGCACCGAGTTCGAGCGCGAGAACCTTGTCGATCTCCTGGTCCTTTGCGGTGAGCATAATGATCGGCACCGTCGAAAATTTACGAATTTCCTTGCATGCCTCAACGCCGTCGAGCACCGGAAGCATGATATCGAGCACGACCAGATCGGGCTCTTCTCGTTGCGCGAGCGAGACGGCAGTACGCCCGTCGCCTGCGGTCACGACGCGATAGCCGCTCCGTTCCAAATTAAAACGCAGCGTTTGCAAAATCGCCGATTCGTCGTCGACCACGAGAATTTTTTTGTCAAAGTCGGCTTGTTTCGTAAATGTTCGTTGCACGATCAATGCTCCTGCGCTCCGTAGAGCTTCGCGATCGCCGTATAATCGCGCTTACCGTCGGTCTCGGCCTGTAGCGTGTAGAGTTGGTGTGCCAGCGCCGCTTGCGGCATGGGGTGCCCTAACGATCGCGCCGCATCGAGCGCCGCTGCGAGATCTTTGCGTAGTAAGTCCATAGCGAACCCTCCGTCGAATCCGGCTCCCAACCACGTCTTGGGAATCCACTGTTCGAGAACGTAATTCGAAGCGGTCGCGCTTTTCAGAACTTCGCGCACCGCATCGAGATCGGCCCCGGCTTTGCGTGCGAACATCAGGGCTTCGGCATTGGCGATCATGATGCTCGCGATCGCAATTTGATTCACGAGCTTTACCGTTTCGCCCATGCCGACCGGGCCGAGATGGTGCGGCGTCCCCATCGCTTCGAGCACGGCGCGGACGCGCGCAAAGTGCTCGTCGCTTGCGCCGACCATGATGGTCAACGTGCCGCTCTGCGCTCGCATCGGCCCGCCGCTGACGGGCGCATCGACAAAACCGATGCCGCGCTGCGCGAGCCGTTCGGCGAAACGACGCGACGCGACGGGCGAGATCGTCGACATGTCGACGACGATGCTTCCTTCGCGCAGTCCCTCTGCGACGCCGTGCTCGCCGAACAGCGCATCCTCGACCTGCGGTGCATCGGGTACGCAGAGCACGACGATATCGCTCTCGGCTGCGACCGCGCCCGGGTGCGCCACCGCTCGCGCTCCGCTCGCAGCGAGCCTTTCAAGCGGGGTGCGGTTGCGGTGCGCGGCGGCGACAACGGGAAAACCGGCGCGCAGCAAGGCGTGCGCCATCGGCTCGCCCATAGCGCCGAGCCCGATAAAACCTACAGTTGTGGGGGATGACATCGCACCAGGCGTTTATCGCTCCCGGCGCGCCCTTCCTCGTCCTGGGCTCGGGCATAGGGGCGGGCCTCCGGCCGGACGAAGCCCCGGCCCCATGCCTACACCGACTCGTCGTCCAACCTTCGACGACATGAACCTCTCCACGGGCAAGCGCGCCCGTCTCCACCGGCTGATGTACGAACATGGCCCCGCGAACGGCACGCTGATGATCCTGCCGATCGATCAGGGCCTCGAGCATGGGCCGATCGATTTCTTCGACAACCCGGATTCGCTCGATACCGATTGGATCTATCGCCTTGCCGTCGAAGGGCGTTTCTCGGGGATCGCGCTGCACGTCGGCCTTGCCGAAAAATATCACCGCCACTATGCCGGCCGCGTTCCGCTGGTGCTGAAGGTGAACGGGAAGACCAATCTCCCCCCCGACGACGAGGCATTCTCATCGCTGACCTCCGGCGTCGAGGATGCGGTGCGCCTGGGAGCCGACGCCGTCGGCTACACCCTGTACGTCGGCAGCCCCTCGCAAGATGTCGATATCGCGCAATGCAACGAAATACGCCGTGAATGCGAGCGCTACGGCATGCCGCTGATCGTCTGGTCCTATCCGCGTGGAAGCGCGGTGAAGGCAAAGGGCGGCGTCGATTCGCTCTACGCAATCGATTATGCCGCGCGCGTTGCCTGCGAGGTCGGGGCGGATATCGTAAAGCTCAACGAGCCGAAATGGGAGCCTGAGGCTGCCTCGAAATCGCCGAAACCATACAATTCCTTGGCGTTCGACGATCTCGAAGGCCTCCGCCGCGTGGTTCGCTCGGCAGGGCGCACGCTGGTTTTAGTATCGGGCGGCAGCAAAATGGGTGATGAAGCGACGATCCACAAAGCCCAGATCGCCATGGAGGCGGGCTGCGTCGGGCTGATTTTCGGCCGCAATATGTGGCAGCGACCGTGGGAGAGCGCGCTCTCGATGGCCGGGCGCATGCACGAGCTTATGAAGGGCTACGCCCAGTAGCGCTTGCTCGCTAGCGAAACTTGCAGCCGAGCGCGAATGGTTTAAGAACCTACTATGCATGAAACGACAACCGAGTTGGCCGAGCGCGTCAACGCGGCCCTCGACAAGGTTCGGCCGGGAATCGCCGCCGACGGCGGCGAGGTCTGGCTCGTCCGGATCGACGGCTCGGTTGCGTTCGTGCAAATGCTCGGGGCGTGCGGCGGCTGCCCGGCATCGCATTTAACGCTCAAGGGAGCGATTGAAGCGATCGTTACCGCCGAAGTCCCGGAGATCACCGAAGTCGTGCAGGTCTAACCGGCGCGACTTTTCCTTACCGCTACGTCTCACCCGCTCACGAACTCATAAATAACGAAGGAGAACGAATGATCCGTCGAACGATGACGGCGCTCGCTGCAGCAGCGTTCATAACGCTCGCTCCACATATCGGCGCCGCGGCGACTCCGCACTTGGTTCCCTCGCTCGCGACTGCGAGTAATCCGGAAACGTTGCTACTCGATGCCCGCGAAGCACCGCGCGGCATCATGATCGCCCACCTCCATATCCCCGCGCGTGCGGGCACGTTTACGATCGTCTATCCGAAGTGGATCCCCGGCGAACACGGGCCCACCGGACCGATCGGCGATCTCGACATGCTCTCGGTTCGCGTCAACGGTAATAAAGTTCCGTGGCGTCGCGACCTGGTCAATATGTATGCGTTCCACATCGCCGTCCCCGCCGGCGCAAATTCCGTCGACGTCACCTTCCGCGAGATCCTTAATTCTCCGGGCGACATGATGGGCACGAGCAAACTCGCCATCGTAAATTGGAACCGCGATATCCTCTATCAGAACAATACCAACAATCGCGACGTCATCGTAAAATCTTCGATCATCCTCCCACAAGGTTGGCATTACGGAAGCTCGATGCCGGTGGCATCGCGCGTCGGCCAACAAATCAATTTTAAGCCGGTAACGCTGGCATTCATCGTCGATACGCCGCTGGACATGGGCCAATACGCTCGCAAGATCGTACTGTGGCAGCACGGCACCGCCAAACAGGTGCTCGATGCGTTCGCCGACCATCCCGAAGATCTCGATTTTTCGAGTAAGCTGATCAAAGAATACAAGCGGATGACGCCGCAAGCGCTCGCACTCTACGGCGCGCGCCATTGGTACGTCTACCACTCGCTCCTCACCCTCAGCAACAAAATCGGCTTCCAGGGGATCGAACACCATCAATCGAGCGACGATCGCGCTCCCGAAGACTTCATGACCAACCCCATGGAGCAGCTCGCCGCCGGCGACCTGCTCACACATGAGTTCTCGCACTCCTGGAACGGCAAATATCGCCGCCCCTTCGACCTCTATCAGCCGAACTTCCAGATCCCCGAGCGCACCGAGCTGCTCTGGGTCTACGAGGGCATGAACCAGTACCTCGGCGACCTGCTCTCGTTCCGTATGGGAATTCGCAAGACGTCGGAGTACCCCGAATATCTCGCCAGCATCTATGCGAGCATGGCAAACGAACCGGGCCGCGATTATCGCCCGATCATCGATCTCACCACCTCCGCTCCGTATCTCTATCAGTCGTACGGCGACTATACGTCGCTGCGCCGCACCGCGGGCGATTTTTACACCGAGGGCGAGTTGCTCTGGCTCGATGTCGATTCGATCATCCGCGAGAGATCGCACGGAACGAAATCGCTCGACACCTTCCTTCACCTCTACGCCGGCCCTCCGAATACGGGCCCGATCACCAAGCTCTACAACCGCGAGCAAATCGAAGCGCTGCTCAACAAGGTCGTGCCCTATAACTGGCACGCGTTCTTCCAAAAATACGTTTACTCCGTTGCCGTGCAACCTCCCGACGCTCTCGCACGGACCGGCTTCAAGCTGGTGTACACGGCAAAGCCAAACAAATTTATCCAAACGAATGAAACCCTGCGTCATTATGTCGATGCGTGGTATTCGTTGGGCTTACGTTTGGCAATGAACGGCGGCATCGGTGACGTTCGTCGTGGCTCTCCGTCGTGGACGGCGATGTTATCACCGCACGAACAGATCGTCGCGATCGACGGCCGCGCCTTCTCGGGCAAGGTCCTCACGCGTGCGCTCGTCCGCGCCGAGAAAAATAAACAGCCGATCTCACTCCTCGTGGAATCGGACGGCTACTTCAACTCGGTCAACGTCAACTATACCGGCGGTCCGCGCTACCCGCACCTCGTGCGGATCAAGGGCGTGCCGAACATGCTCGCTAAAATCATGGCGCGCAAGAAATAGATGACGCGCCGGAGGATCTTACGGGCCGCAGGGCTCGCGCTGCTCCTCCTGCTTGCGTGGCTGGGCTCCGGTTATATCGGAGCCCAGCGCGCGTGTGCGCACGACCCCCGCTTTGCCTGTTCGCCGCGCGATTCCGCGCATGCAATTCGCATCGCCGACCCGACAAAATCGTGGGCCTTCTACGGGCGGCTCGCACCGGGGCAACACGACCGCTATCGCTTTCTTCTCCGGCATGCAGCGACGATTCCGTGGAATCTGCTCGTGGAAAAACACGATGCAACAGATCCGGCGCGCCCCGTGGCAACGCTCACTACCGCTTCGGGAAGGCTCATCGCCCGCGCCACTCTCGCGCGCGCGCAGGCGTTCTACGAGCCTTTCTCAGGAATCGATTATCTCTCGTCGCCGCCGGTAAATCTCCATCTGGCGCCGGGCAAATATCGCATCGAGATCGCGATGCAGGGCCCCGGATCGGCGCAGCGCTACGTGATGGCGATAGGCGCGCAAGAGCGTTTTGGGCTCTGGGAGATTCCCTACGTTTTCGGCGCCATCTCCCGCATTAGGACGCGCGGCTGGTAATATCTCCGGCACAGTGGTCGCAGTACCACGCGACCGCGCCTTCAAATTTCGCCGGCACCATATGTTCGCGCACGTTGCGCTTACCGCATTTCGCGCACGCAAAGCTCTGCCCTAACGGCGGAACGATCGAACCTTCACCGCGTTTGGCCACGTAGGCGACCAGATAGATAATCAACCCGAGGGTCAGCGGCGCGAGGGCCATAAAGAGCCCTAAATGCGCGCCGGAGAGCGTAGCTGCTGTCGTCATAACGGTCGCACACGTTCGCACGTTCGTACGATATTTCCGCCCTGAGCGCAGCGATCGTGCGTAGCCTAAAGCCTAATCGCCCCCGCATAGCCGGTGAGTTCGACGTAACCCTGCCCGAGCCGACGCCCCGTGCGCGCGTCGAGGACGCGCACGGCCCCCTCCCAATAGGTGGCCACCGCACCGACCAGTTCTTGATCCTTGAGGACCGGAACCAAGCGCAGCGGTTCGGCGATCCCTGCGACACGAACGATCCATCCCGAGGGGTAGCGCGCGTGCGTTTGCGGACTACGCCAGCGCCCGGTCGCGGCGATCTGAAAGTCACGGAGTTTGAGATAGGTCGGCCGCCCGTCGCGCGCAACGAGCGTCCCTGACGACTGCGGCGTTGTCCTTCCGTCTTTTTCGCGAAGCCGATACAGCATGATCTCACGCCCATCGTCGAGTTGTATCGAAAACCAATCCCATCCGATCTGGCCGGGGGAGAGTTCGTCGGATCCGTACTCGTGATCCATCCAGGCGATGCCGCCGACATGCTCCGTGCGGCCGGCAATTCGGAGCGTACCCGAAGCACGCA
>DAHUYY010000011.1:16617-20367 GCA_027306845.1 Vulcanimicrobiota bacterium
GATTCCGCCCGGCCCCTCGGAGATCGGTGCTTTCTCGGGTACGACGCGAAGGTCGATTGCAGTACCGCGATCGGCGGCTCGCAAATTCATCGTCGGTTCGACGGCCGAGGTGCCGCGCAGCGACCAGCGGTTCACGCGTACGAAGAGGCGTCGCTGCGAAGCAAAGCCCTCTCCGAGCGCATCGCGGGCGGAGGTCTCTGAGTAGAGAAAGCGCTTCCCGTCGATATCGGTAATCGCGAAATGCGCCGAATAGATCTGGGCGGCGTGCCAGGCGCTTCTACCCGGTTCGACGCGGTAGGGATGGGGGCGCAAGCCGAGCCGGAAAAATGTTAGCTCGAATCCGTAGCGTCTTCCATCGCTCGCACGCAGGTGGCCGGTGAAATACCACCACTCCGTGCGATAGGTATCGTGCGCGAAATGATCGCGCGGGAAAGAGAAACGATAGGGTGCCCGAGCGATCTGCCACGTCTGCGTTCCCGAAGCAGGCAGCGCTTGAAGCGCGACGAGCGCCAACACCGCCCCGAACGAGCGAACGAACGAGCGTAACTTATTCAACGCGAAGCGCCTCGAGGGTACGGATTTCGGCCGCAAGTTTCGCTGGATAGAGCGCTGCGGTGAATGCCGTTGCGATAACCAAGAGCCCCGACTGCACGAAGAGCGCCGCCGGCGCGTTCCAACCGATCGACCAGCCAAAACTCTCTCGATTGATGACGAAAATCAAATCGCATCCAAGCAATATCCCAAGCGCTGTTCCGAGAAGCGCCGCTATCGCGCCGATCGCCAAGGCTTGCAGCAGCACGCTCCGCACGACGCCCCGACGCGTCAGGCCAAGATAGCGTGCGAGGGCAATCTCCCGCCGACGTTCCGTGACCAGGGCGACGAGCGTGCCGACCGTCCCCAAAACGGCGATCAAGGTGCCGATTGCGTAGAGCGCTCCGGTAATCGCAAAAGTGCGGTCGAAGACCCCGAGCGCAAAACCACGAAGTTCGCGATTGCTTTCGACACGTGCGCGCAGCGGGGAGAGCGCGCGATAGATGCGGCTCCGAAGCAGGTCGAGCGAGAAACCACGACGCGCGTACACGGCGAGTGAATCGAGCCTGTCGTCCTTATAGAGACGCCGGAAGGTGGCGGCATCCATGAGAAATGTCCCGCCACCGGTCGAGTAGTCGTTATATAACGCGACGACGCGCAACTCGACCCGTCCCGACGGCGTATTGAGGTGGAAGCGATCGCCGACATGCATGCCGTAATGAACGGAGAACGGTTCGCTTATAGCAACCGCATTGCGTCCGTGCATCAACGCGCCGAGCCGTTGCGGCGGTGGGGCATCGATGAACGACAACTTCCGACGATTGGTAAATGAGGCCAGGTTCGTCGCCTCGAGTTGGGCGATATCGCCGCGAACGATCACGGAGAACCCGCGGATATCGTCGACGGC
Organism: Vulcanimicrobiota bacterium; assembly: GCA_027306845.1. Taxonomy (GTDB): domain Bacteria; phylum Vulcanimicrobiota; class Vulcanimicrobiia; order Vulcanimicrobiales; family Vulcanimicrobiaceae; genus JABEUX01. Next base: position 18,056 of record DAHUYY010000011.1, read on the forward strand.
GCGAACGCCGGGCAGCGCCGCTATTTTTTGCGCCACGCTTCCGGGAAATCCTCCGCGCGATGAGGCGTCGCTCGGCCCCACCGGCGTCACGTAAAGATCCGCCGGCAACGCCGAGTACGCCCACTGCGCGACGGTCGTTCGAAAGGAGGCGACAAGAATGCCGATGGAGAGCATCATGCCGACCGCGGTGGCGAGCGTCGCGACTGCGATGGCGTATCGACGCGGAGAGCCGCGCAAAAAACCGACCGCAATTCCTCCAACCGCTCGTTCGCCCACGAGCGAGCGCAGGAGCGCTGCCGCGAGCAGAACGCCCGACGGCGCGAGCGCGGAGATGCCTGCGATACAGAGCGCTCCGGCCAGATAGCCGAAGAGCGGAATCCCGTTCCCCACCGCCGGCATTTTTGCGGCGCCCCACGCCGCTGACAGAAAGAGTATCGCTGCGGCAATCGAGAGCGGCAACATTTTCCCGAGCCCCCGTTCGCTAACGCCGCGCTCGCGCATCGTCGATGCCGGCGGCGTTCGCGATGCTTCGATGGCGGGAATCACCGCACTGGCCATCGCGATTCCGACGCCGACAAAATAGGCCTTCAATGCGAGAGCGAGCGAAAAACGCACGCCGTCGGCGTGCGAGCCGATGTAGAGCGTCGAGACCGTCGTTTGAACCGCCGCGACTGCATAGCGTGCGAGCAGCGCGCCGAAGAGAAGGCCGAGCGCCGAACCGATCGCGCCGTAGAGCGCACCCTCGGCGAGAAAGACGCCGATGATTTGTCGCCGGCGCGCTCCCAGCGCGCGAAGCGTTCCGACATCGTTGCGTCGTTGGACGACCGCGATCGCCACCGCATTGTAGATGAGGAACCCTCCAACTAAGAGTGCCACATAGGCAAGCGCGGCGAGGTTCATCTGGAAACTTGCGAGCATTCGTTGCACTTGGTCTTGCCGCGTTTTTGGAGCGACGGCTTCGGTGCCCGGCGGCAAGATCTGCGCGAGACGAGCGCGGACCTGCGCCATCTTCGTCGGGTCGACGACGAGATCGATCCGATCGAGGCGACCGACCTCGCGGAAGATATCTTGCGCCGTGGCGATATCGACGAACGCGACGTAGGCATCGATTCCGACGCGACGCGCGGGGATGAGCCCCATAACGCGCAGATGCACCGGCGCGCCGTCGGCGAGCGCATTCATGCTGCTCCCGACATGAAGCCGTTCGCGCTTCGCCAGACGATCGCTGATAAGGATGCCGTTCTCGTCGATGAAATCGCCGAGATTGAAATGCGACGACGTCGCGAGGCCGACCCCGGGCGGAAGAGCCGCGCGCGTGCTGTCGAGGCCCATGGTGTTGACGACGACCTCCGCGCGCGGACCGGAGCCCCCGAGCGTCAATTCACCGGTAACCGTTGGATTCGCGGTACGGATGCCCGGAATGCGCTGCACGCGAAGCAACGTCCGTTCGTCGAACCCCCGCCCCGCGCCGACCACCTGCAGGTTGACATGCGATGAAAGGACGTTGACGCTGCGTGCAAATGAATCGACCGCTGTCGCATTTGCAAGATCGATGGCAAAAAGCGACGCGACCCCGACGGCAACGGCGACCAGGGTGACGAGGGCGCGAAGCATTCCGTTGCGCGCGTAGCCCAGCACCAACGCGCGAAAGAGCGGCATCTACGTTTCCGGAACGATGCGCCCGTCGCGCATGTGCAGGCTACGGTCGGCGGCCGCTGCGGCCTCCGTCGAATGCGTGACCATCAAAATACTCTGCCCCCGCCGCGCGAACGAGCGCAATAATTCGAGAACGCGTTCGCCGCTGTGCGAATCAAGATTGCCGGTTGGTTCGTCGGCGAGAAGAATCGCCGGCTCGTGCGCCAATGCCCGCGCGATTGCGACGCGCTGCGTCTGCCCACCCGAGAGTTGCGACGGCATCGCCCGCGCTTTCTCGGGAATCCCAACCGCATCGAGCACCTCGCCGACTCGGGACTCGATCTCCGCGCGCCGACGCCCTTGCAGGCGAAGCGGCAGCGCCACGTTTTCGACGACGTCGAGCGTCGGCAAGAGATTAAAAAACTGGAAGACGGTGCCGACGCGATCGCGGCGCAGGCGGGTCAGAGCGTCATCGTTGAGATCCTTCGTCGAAATTCCGTCGATCTCGATATCGCCGTTATCGGGTAGATCGACGCAACCGATAAGGTTGAGCAACGTGCTCTTGCCGCAACCGCTCGGGCCGAGCAGCGCGAGCATCTCCCCGCTCTCAATGGTTAAGGAGACGCCGTCGAGCGCGACGACACCTCCTTCGTAGATTCTACCTACATTTGCAACGC
>DAHUYY010000120.1 GCA_027306845.1 Vulcanimicrobiota bacterium
GAAGATGGATCGACCGAGATTACGCCGACGCTCTTTCCGAGGCTCCGCGCTTTCTTCACCAGTGCCGAGGTGAGCGTCGATTTGCCGACGCCGGGCGGGCCGGTGAGGCCGATCGTCAACGCCTTTCCCGTGCGCTCGTAGAGCGCGCGCATCAGCGAGGCGCCTTCGCCGGATTCCGCACGCGTTATCGCCCGCGCGAGCCCGCGCGGGCGACCGGCATTAAATTCAACGAGGAGCGTATCGAGGCTGAGCATCTCGTCGGCTTCGGTGCTATCCGTCGTTCGCGGGCACCTGCCGCGCGCCGCGATTTAGCCGCGTTGCAGCGTGATGCTGCCGTTCACCGTCGAGAGATGGAGCAGCCCGGGGCCCTCTCCGCTGCCGAAAGGATTGCTCACGTGGCCGTTTACCGTCGAAGTCGAGACGCGCCCGCTGAAGGCGCCGGCGAGCGTGATATCGATCGCGCCGTTCACGCTGCTCGCGCGAACGTTCGGCGTCGATGCCGGAAGCACGAGGTAGAGCGATCCGTTCACCGTCGAGGCGTGAACGTTCGCGCTATCGCGCGCCCAGATACTGCCGTTGACATCGGAGAGCGAGAGGCGAGCGCGCACGCCGCGCACGTGAATGCGATCGTTGGTATTGGAGAGATCGAGTTCGTTCTCGCTTGGAACGCTCAACTGCACGCTGGCGTAGGCGTTCGGGCGATACCAGCTGGAGGGATGAAAAATATTGCTAACGGTCGACCAGATCGATCGCGACGACGAAGGTTGGTCTTTGAGTGTAACGACGAAATGCGCGCTGCCCGGCCTACGTACGATCTCAACGTTCGCGGCGTCGGGCCCCGAGAGGTGCGCCGTCACCTCCACCCGATCGGTCGCTGCGCCGACCGCGACGATATCGCAGGAGACACGAGCCTTCGAACAGTCGAAGACGACGCGCTGCGAAGGTGCGACCGCTGCCGATTGATGCAGCGTGCGGTCGACGGCACCGCGAGCTAATCCTACGGCGGCGGCGGCGAGCATCGTCGCCAGGGCGATAGAGCGGAGCAGGGTACTGCGGTCGGGCGTTGCGGTAGCGTTCATCTCTCAACCTCCGCTTACTCTACGCGGGGCCGTAGAAAATGTTTCAGCGGTTCGCGTAGACCTCGATGTTTCCCGAGAGCGACTGCAGATCGAGGCGCCCTTCGGCGAAACCACTCTCGAGCGGATTGCGGACGCTCCCCTCCAACGAACGGGCATGCACGCGCCCGGAAAATCCACGCGGCACGGTGAGGGCGATCTTTCCGCTCTCGGTCCGCACGCGCACGTCGGGCCAGATTCCAGGCAGTAACTGAAGCGTGACGCCGCCTGCAACCGTCATCGCGTCGACCTTCGAACAGCCGCGGATGCCGAGTTCCATCGAAGCGACGTTGAAAATACAGGTGCCGCGTAGGCCGCTGACATCGTAGGCGCCGACGATGCCGGTTGCATCGATCGACGCGGCGAGCGGTAGATACAATCGCGCGCGAAGATACGCATGCGCGTTGGCGCGCGATGCGTAACGATTATCGACGCCGAGCCAAAAATGCGGCGAGCGCGGCGAGCCGGTCACGTGGAGATGCACCACCTGCGCATCGGGGCCCCAGAGCGTTCCTTCGAATAGCGCGTTGCTATTCGCCGTGGCAATGACGTGAATGTAACACGCGACGAAACCGCGCCCGCAACTCACCCGCACGACGGCATTCGGGCGCACGAGCATCGATCCATGAATGGGATAGCGTTTGGGAAGCGGGCGACGCGCGGGAGGCGGCGCCGGGTGCACGCCGTGCAACATGAAGAAATTTTCGATCCGTCGCAAGAGGCTCGGCGGCCGCGTCGGCGCAGGGGATGGGCTCGGCGTCGGCCCGGAGGCGATGCCGACCAGGAGCAGCGCGCAGAGGAGCGCAAAGCGGCGATGAACCATGCAAGGCTCTTCGCGAACCGAATGCCGCACCTTTGCCGCCGTTGCCGTGCTGACCGCGCTTTTTTGCATCGTCGCGTTCCTCCCGGCGACGGCGAGGGGGCTCGGCCCGGTGCGCGAGGTGCGCATCGACCGCATCGTTCGCTACGTGATGCGCGACCGCTCGATTCCCGGGCTCTCCCTCGGAATAGCGCGGGGAGGCGTTCCGCTCTACGTACGCGGTTACGGCGTCATGCGCGTCGGCGGGCACGCCCGCGTCGCTCCGACGGCGATCTTTGCAATCGGCTCGCTGACGAAAACCTTTACCGCAGCGGCAACGCTCGCGGCGATTCGCTCCGGAGCACTCGCGTTTTCGTCACCGCTCCTCGGCGATTCGGCAGCGAACGTCCGCGACGCCCTCGCGATGGCGGCCGGGCTCGCCGATTACGCCGCTCTTCCCGGCTTCTCGTCCGCGCGACGCGAACCGATCTCGCCGTTCGCCCTCTATCGGGCGGCGTTGCGCGCACCGCGTCGTTTTCTTCCGGGAACCCGCGGCGCCTATTCAAACAGCGATTACCTCGCGCTCGCTCTGAGCGTGCAGAACGCCGAGCGCCGCCCCTACGAATCGTTCCTCCAGCGAACGATCCTCGCACCGCTCCACCTCGAGGCAACGGCGGTCGCGTGGCCCGCCTTTTCCTCTCCGGCGACCGTTGCGCGCGGTAACGTGCCGGCGGGCTCGCCGACGCTCGGGTTCGGAAGCGCCGATCTCGCTTCGAACGTCCCCGATCTCTTGCGGTGGTACGCCGCATTTTTCGGCGGCCGAATCGTATCGAAGCGCCGGCTCGCGGCGACGTTACCGCCGGTCTCCCTTCCCGCCGGCGGCGAGAGCCGGTACGGCGACGGCCTGACGGCCACGCGTCTTTTCGGTCGCTCGGCTTGGCTGGTGCGCGGTTACGTTGCGGGGTATTCGAGCATCGCCGTGCATCTTCGACGCCAAGACATCGATCTCGTTATCCTCACCAACGCCGACCGGGTCGATCTGACGCCGTTGGCGCGCAGCATCGTTGCCCGCGTGCTCGACATTCGCGATCCGCTGCGGTGAGCGCACGCCGCGCCATCGCCGCGACGCTCCTTTTTGCGCTGTCGTTCGCGTTCGCCCCGCGGAGGGTGCTCGCATGGCAATTGATCGTTCCGCTCACGGGGCATCGACAGAAGACGATCGATCCGCGCACGCTTTTTCACACCTTGTTAACCGATTTTTTCCCGCAAGCCGACGGCACCACCTACGTACAGACCGGCGATATTCCGGCGATGTGGTTGCGCGATTCAGCGGCGCAAACGATTCCGTATATTCCCTTTGCCCGCTATTACCAACCGGTGGCGGTGCGCGTCCGCGGCGCCCTCGCGCGCGAGGCGCTCGACATCGAGAGCGACCCCTATGCAAACGCGTTCCAGGCCGATTTTCACATCTGGGAACGCAAATGGGAGATCGATTCGCTGGCCTGGCCGGTGCTCTTAGCGTGGACCTACTATAACGAAACGAACGATCGCAGCATCTTCACGCCATCGCTGCACCGCGCATTCTCGAAGATCATCGCCACCTACGCGTGCGAAAGCAGACACGCCACCTGCAGTCGGTATCGCTATCCGTATAACGTCCCGACGCATCGGGCGTATAACCCCAACGCCGGTATGATTTGGAGCGCCTTCCGTCCCTCGGACGATCCGGTCGTTTACCGCTATAATATCCCGCAAAACGCGCTGGCGGTCGTCGCGCTCGAAGAGCTCGCATCGCTCGCCCGCAGCGGCTGGCACGATACGGGGTTATCGAATCGCGCCGTCGCCTTGGCAGAACGCGTCTATGCCGGCATCGTCCGTTACGGCATCGTTCGCGATCCTCGCACCGGGCGGCGCATCTACGCCTACGAAGTCGACGGTCTCGGCAACGCGAAATTGATGGACGACGCCAATTTGCCGAGTTTGTTGGGACTTCCGTATATCGGTTGGTGCAGCACCGACGACCCGCTCTATATTCGCACCCGTAATTTCGTTCTTAGCAAGCATAACCCATATTATTTTTCGGGGCTCTATGCCGCCGGTATCGGAAGCCCGCACACGCCGTACGGCAACGTCTGGCCGCTCTCCATTATTACGCGCGCGCTCACCTCGACGTCGTCGCCGGAGGTGGCTGAAGCGATTACCGAACTTGCCGAGACCGACGGTAACTTGGGGCTCATCCACGAAAGCTTCTACGCGAACGGCTGGTGGCGATATACGCGCGCCGACTTCGGTTGGGCAAATGCCCTCTACGCCGAGCTGCTCTTTCGATCCATCGCGACATTTCGACAGCCGCCGATGCTTCCGTTCGGCACGCTTGTTGGGCGACACCGTATTACGCAAACGCCGACGCTCGTCTCGCCGATCGTTCAGTTCGAGAATAGCGGAACGATTTTTGCCGCACTCGACACGGCATTGAACGAACGGCGTGCGGAGGCCCAATAGCGCGAGAATCGTCGCAGATCCACCCCGTCATCGAGAACGACGAAGGGATCCTCGGGAACGATCGTGACGGCGATCTGCTCGCCGAGTCTCTGAAAGCGACGGCGCAACGCCGGGTCCGCGCTCGCGGTTACGAGCACGCCGTCGGCTTGGTGGCGGCGCGCAAAGGCGAGTGCTTCGTCGACAAAATCACCGGCCCGATACTCGGCGCGCATCGAACCGAGCGCGGCGTACACGATCGTGCGCCCCACCTGATTGACCGCAGCTTCGTCGTAGAGCGCGGCGTCGTTTACGAAAAGTGAGGGCGCATCGGGTGCGAGGCGCGCCGCCGGGTGCGCCGGACGCATGGCGTCGTAATGGTGCAACACGATCGGGCGTGCGGGTAGCCCTGCAATTGGAGCGTACCGATCCGCAGCGGCGTGAAGTTCCGGCGCTCGCCCGGGTTCGTCGGCCTTTGCGGGAAAAAGAGCGGTTGCAAGGCGTTCTATGTCGCCTGCGAACGGGCAACCGTCGAACTGCTTGGGGCACGACGTGCAGAAGCGCCCGCCGGAGTGCCGCTCGAGCTCTGCGCGATTGAAAATAGTCGGCGCGTCGGAGAAACTCGATGCGATCGATTGCCAGGCGATAGCGTTTGCCGCAAGGTCGCCGTCGATTGCATACTCGAGAAAGAATTTCGCTCCGCTCTCCCATGCAATTCTTCGCCAGTGGACGAGGTAGGCGGCCAACCACACGCGCGCCCGCTGGTGGAGATATCCCGTCTCTCGTAATTCGCTGCTAAAGGCATCGATGCAGGCGAGCCCCGTCGTGGAATCGAGCACCTCCTGCGGGAGCGAACGTTCGTATGAATCGGCGCCCCATCCGGTCTTGAGCGGCTCGATCGCGGTTCGAATTTCATCGCCGAGCAATGCAAGCACGCGTCGAGCGTAATCGTATCTCGCGAGCGCGATGAGAAACCGCTCGCGCGACGCCGTGTCGCACTCCGCCGCGCACGCGCGGTCGCGCACCTCCGCAAGCGAGAGAATTCCAAAACGGATATATGCCGAGAGCTGCGTGACGTTTCCGTCGAGGTACTCACCGCGATCTGCGTAGCCGCTGAAGTCGAGCGATTCCAGTCGCCGCAACGCTTCCTCCCGAACGTTCACAGGCCGCTACAACCACGATCTCTCACGTCGCGTTGCAGGCGGAACCGGCGACCGCAATCGCCAAGAGTCTGAAGGTTATGAGTCAAGGCTACTATCGCTATCCCACCATCGCGGGAAATCTTCTCGTCTTCGTCTGCGAAGACGATCTTTGGAGCGTCGCGCTCGAGGGAGGCCCCGCTCGTCGTCTTACCACCGGTTTCGGTTCGGCCACCTTCCCGAGGCTCTCTCCGGACGCTCGCTCGATTGCCTTCATCTCCAACGACGACGGCAACCCCGAGCTCTACGTCATGCCGGCCGAAGGCGGCGTCCCAACGCGACTGACCTTTCTCGGTGCGACGATGGCATCGATCTCGGGCTGGAGCCACGACGGTAGCGAAATTTATTTCTCCGCCAATCCATCGGCGTGGTACGAGCGCGAGATGCGCGCTTTCTCCATTTCGAACCGCGATCGAGCCGCTCAAGACCGGATGGGGCGCCGATTCATACGAACGTTCGCTCCCGCAGGAGGTGC
>DAHUYY010000121.1 GCA_027306845.1 Vulcanimicrobiota bacterium
GCGGTTAGGTCGGGGATGGTGGATGTACAGGACAAAAGAAACCTCTATCGACAGCCGTCGGGTATTTTTGCTGAGTTATACGCGATGTAACGTCGCCGCATGATCTTTCTTAACGCCTTCGCTTCGAACTCGGTTTCGCTCTACTTGATGATGACCGCACCCGGTGTGAGCAGAGCCGAGTCGATCGAGGCGGAGTTCGGCGTCACGTGGAGGGTGAGGTGAAGGGTGCCGACGAGCCCGACCGGGGCGAGCTCGATCGTCGCCGGGGCATGAGCCGCCGTGCTCCCCATCGGCAGGAGCAGAGCCAACTGCGCGGTCGCGCTGCGGCTCGCCGTCGAGGTCGTCGCCGCGACGTGGGCAACGCGCGAACTCGTCGCCGGATCGAGCGTCACCGAGGTTAAACAGAGTTCGATGCTGAGCGGCGAGCCCTCGACGGTAAACGCTTCGGTCGTGCAGGCGGCACGCGCGGCCGCAGGGCTCGCGAATGCGAGCGCTACCGCGATGGCCAGGAGGCCGGCAAACCTGCGTCGATGCGCCGAGAGGGAAGATTTCACGATAGTACGGCAGTTCGACCGCCGATGGTCGCACCCCTCACATTGACGGGAGCGGTTATGCTATGAGGCCGTGGTACCTATAGAATTGATCGCGCTCGACCTGGACGGCACCCTCTTGCAAGCCGACGATCGCGTCGCGGAACCCGAACGGAAGGCGATCGAACGAGCGCTTGCTCGCGGCGTGCGCGTCGTCTTCGTGACCGGGCGCGGGGCGGAGTTCCCCTCGCTGCTCGCGCGCGAGCTCGGCCTCGATCTGCCGATTATTTGCTGCCATGGGGCGCTCACCAAGGATTTCCTCAGCGGTCGGACCTTAGGGCACATTCCGGTGCCGCTCGAACAGGCGCGCGACCTCATCGATGTAGCGGTCGAGCGCGATCTCGATCTCGCCATCTATCACGAAGAGCGCTTTCACCGCCTGGCCGGGCGCGAACGCTATATGCCCGATATGGTCGCGCCGCACTGGGTCGAGGTGGAGGACTTTCGCTTGCTCCGAGAGGGCGCGCCGACGATGTTACGCTTTCTCGGAAACAGGTCGGTGGAAATCGTGCGGGCCGAGCTTGCGCGACGGCCGGTTCACGCAAAATTCGAGCGTTGGGGTGATTTCGAAGAGTGCGCGGTCACCGCTCGCGAAGCGACGAAGGAGCGTGCCTTGGCGCGCCTCTGCGGCGATTTTCAAATTCCGCGCGAACGCGTGCTGGCGATCGGGGACTCGGCAAACGATCTTCCGATGCTGCGCTGGGCGGGCATCGGCGTTGCGATGGGGAACGCGGAGCCTGCCGTTCGGGAATCGGTGGGGCGCGTTACGCTCGACGTAGCGCACCACGGCGTGGCGCGTGCGATCGAACGGTATGCGTTGGCAGCCCAAGGGAGAAGAAGTGCATGATGCAGCCGAACGCTCATCCCGAATATGAATCGCGGTTGCGCAAGATTCTTGCCGACGGCGATTGGGCCGCGCTGCGCGAGTTTGCGCGGAGCGAAAATCAAGTCCCCGACGATATCTACGAACAAGACGAACACTTCTGGATGGTGCTGCTGCATAAAATCATCTGCAATCGCATCGATCAACTTCATCTCCACGCCGCTTCACGGGCATGGCTCGATCGGAACGGATACAGCACCGATCTCGGCGGCTTTTAACGCGATGCCGAAAGTGCGCGTGCTCGCGTTCGCCCGGCTGCGGGAGTTGCTGGGCGAGAGCCGCGAGGTCGCGCTCGCCGAGGGGGCGACCCTGCGCGATCTGTGGAGTTCGCTTCTCGCTGCCGAACCGCGGTTGCAGGGGCTCGAAAGCGGAATGCGTTTTGCCTGTAACCAGCGGCTCTGCGCTGACGAGAGGACGCTGCACGAGGGCGATGAGATCGCGTTGCTACCGCCGTTCGGGGGCGGATAGCCTCGATGTTCGAGATCGTCGAAGCGCCGATCGATCCGCAAGCGGTCGAGGCGGCGGTACGGGCCCCGGCCTGCGGCGGAATCGTGAGTTTTTCCGGGGTGGTTCGCGAGAGCGCCGACGATGGACGAGCGGTGAGCGGACTTCGCTACGAGGCGCATGCCGCCATGGCGAGGGCGAGCTTCGCGGAGATCGCCGACGAGATTCGGCGAACGATGCCCGAGGTGCGTCTGGCGATCGTCCACCGCATCGGCGAACTTGCGGTAGGCGAGATAGCCGTCGTCGTGGTTGCCGCCGCACCGCATCGGGCCGATGCCTTTGCGGCAGCGCGTTACGCGATCGACGAGCTCAAAGAACGGGCGCCGATCTGGAAAGAGGAGCGTTATCGCGATGGAGCGCGCCTTTGGATCGAGAATCGCTGCGGCGAGATGAAGCCGTGAGACTCGATTTGCACCACGTCGCGACCGAAAACGGCTCGATAGCAGCCCTTGCCTACGAGCCGCGCCGAGCGCGCGATCTGGCCATCGTAGCCGGGCACGGGTACTCCAGTAGCAAGCACAATCTCGATCCGCTCTGCGCTTTTCTCGCCGCGCATGGGTTTGCGATGTACGCGCTCGATTTTCCCGGGCATAAACTCGGCGCAAGCGGCGGACGACTGCGCGATGCCGACGACGCAGTCGCGGCGATGGCGGCCATCGTCGCGCTCGCGCGTTCGCATGGCTTCGCTCGCGTGCTGACACTGGGGCATAGCATGGGGGCGATGGCCGCACTCTTTACCGCCGCTGAAGATCGTTCGCTGCTCGGTGCCGTCGCAATCGCGACCGGGTACGGGCGTCCGACGGCGCTCTCGGCGTTACAGCGTGCCGGCGCGACGGATTTTCGCTCGGGCTACGTCGAGGGTGCAACGCTGCCCGAGCTCGTCGAGGGGATCGATCGCCGCTACGATCGCGCGCTGCCGTTGCTGCTCGGTCGCCAGGCGCTCTACGTTGCGGCAAGCGGCGACGCGATGGTCTCACCGGCGAGTGTCCGCGATCTTTACGAGCGCGCGCCGCAGGAAAAGCACTTCGTTACCATCGAGAGCGACCACACCGAGGCCGGGCCGCGCGCTCGCGCCGAGGTTTTGGCGTGGCTTGACGAACGTTTCCCAAGGTCGTGAATCTCGCAGGTTCGCATGCCTTGCGGCGCTACAGCAGGCACCTCCTCATTCCCGAGATCGGCTTGGCCGGGCAAGAACGCCTCGCCGCCGCGCGGGCGTTGGTGATCGGCGCCGGTGGGCTCGGGGCGCCGGTGCTTGCCTATCTGGCAGCAGCGGGGGTCGGGAGAATCGGTATTATCGACGATGATGTCGTCGATGAAAGCAATCTTCAGCGCCAAATTCTTTTCGAGCAAACCGATATCGGGCGGCCGAAAGCCGAGGTCGCCGCGCAGCGTCTGCACGCGCTCAATCCGCAGATCGCCATCGACGCGTTGCAGCGACGTTTCGATGCGAGTAATGCGCGCGAATTGGTGCGCCTCTACGATGTCGTCATCGACTGCAGCGATCGATTCACCACGCGCTATTGCACGAGCGACGCCTGCTCGTTGGAGGGAAAGATCGAGATCTTTGCGGCGATTTTTCGGTTCGACGGACAGGTGACGCGTTTCGATCCCGAGGGGCCGTGCTATCGCTGCCTCTTTCCCCACGCACCCGAGCCCGGGAGCGTTCCCACGTGCGCGGAGGGAGGCGTATTGGGGGTCTTGCCGGGCATCGTCGGCGCGTGGCAGGCGAGCGAAGCGCTCAAGGCCCTGCTGCAGATCGGCGAACCGCTGCGAGGGCGTTTGATGCTGGTCGATGCGCTCGCCGCTCGCACCCGCGAAGTGCGCTTCGAACGCGATCCGGAATGCATCCGTTGCGGCGAAAACCCAACGCTCTTCGAGCCGGTCGATCGCCCAGAAGAAGAGAGCGTCGCGCTCACCGGTGTCGCCGAAATCGCTCCCGAGGAGCTCGACGCGGCGTTACGGGAGGCACTACTCCTCGATGTCCGCGAACCGCACGAAGTCGCGCTCGGCCTCCTTCCCGGGGCATTGCACGTGCCGGCATCGCAATTGGAGGCGCGCATGCACGAACTCGATAGCGCGAAACGCTACGTCGTTGCCTGTCGCGTCGGCGTGCGCTCGCGCTGGGCGATCGGGCGGCTGCGCGATGCCGGGTTTAAGCGATTGGCGCACCTCGACGGCGGGCTATTGCGTTATGCGGCGCTCGACGCCGGATTCGAGTTTTTCTAAATGCAACGTCGGCTCTTCGGAAAGACGGGGCTCGCACTTCCCATAATCGGGCAAGGCACCTGGAATATTCCCGAGAGCAAAAAGGGGCGAAGCGAGGCAATCGCCGCACTGCGGCGCGGCGTCGAACTGGGCATGACGCATATCGACACCGCGGAGATGTATGGTGCGGGCGAGGTCGAGCGCATCGTCGGCGAGGCGATCGCGCCGCTCGAGCGTGAGTCGCTCTTTCTTGCGAGCAAGGTGCTGCCGAGTAACGCAAGTTATGAAGGCACGCTCGCGGCGGCGAAACGGAGCCTCCAACGGCTTGGAACGCCCTACCTCGACGGCTATCTGTTGCATTGGTGCGGCGAGTATCCATTGGAAGAGACGATGCGTGCGATGCGCACGCTCATCGAGGGCGGCAGCATTCGTTTTGCCGGCGTCAGCAACTGCGACGTCGAGGAGCTTGAGATCGCCCGCCGCTGCCTCGCGCCCTATCCGGTGCTCTGCGATCAGGTGCTCTACCACCTCTGCGAACGCACGGCGGAGCACCGGCTCTTTCCGTATGCTCGCTCGCACGATATTCCGATCGTCGGATATACGCCGTTTGGAAGAAAAAAAATTGCGTCTTTGCTCGCCGACAGAACGTTGCGCGAGATCGCAGCGACGCATGCAACGAGCATTCGTACGATCGTTCTAGCCTTCCTAACGCGCGATCCGATGCTCTTCGCGATTCCCAAAGCTTCCTCCATAGCCCACGTCGAAGAGAATGCGCTCGCCGGCGATATCGTGCTGCGAAGCGATGAAATCGCGGCGATCGACCGCGCGTTTCCGAAGGGCCCGCTCGGCGATCTTGCTTCGCTCTGAAGAAATCGCGCAAGCGAACCTCCGCAAAGCGATCGAGGAGCGCGGCGCGGCTCTGGGCGTCCGCGTGCGCATCGCCGATGCGGAGATAGATGTGGAGACGCGCACGCGCATGCGCGCCTCATTTCAACGCGGCGACCTACTTACGTGGGGATACGGCGAGGCCTATGCCGATGCCGCCGCCGATCCGCTCCACATACTCGATCGTGCGCGTAGCGTTATTTGCGTTGCGATTCCGTACGCGCGGTTCGTTCCGAGCCGGGTTCCGAAGGGAGGCGGGCAGGTCTCCAAATACGCGTGGTCGCGCGATTATCACGCACGCGTGCGTGCGATTCTCAACGATCTCGCCGCGCATATCGATGCGGCCGCCGATGGCAGCGTCACGGCGATTGCCTGCGATACGGCGCCGGTCGCCGAGCGCGCGCGCGCCGCCCGCTCGGGGCTTGCGTGGATCGGCAAGCACACCAACGCGATCGCGCCCGGGCTTGGTTCGTACGTTTTTCTCGGTGAGATTTTTTGCTCGCTCGCGCTTGCGCCCGATGAGCCGTTAAAGAAAGAGTGCGGGAACTGCCGCCGATGTGTCGATATCTGCCCCACCGGCGCGTTGCGCGGCGATTATACGATCGATGCGACGCGCTGCATCGCCGATCTGACGCAGCGAGTCGACGCGATACCAAGGCCGATGCGCGCGCTGCTCGGTGATTGGGTTTGGGGTTGCGACCTCTGCCAAGAGATCTGCCCGCCGACCGTGCGTGCCGGAGCGCGCGGCGACGCCGCGTTCGATCCGTTTGACGACGACATCGCTCGTCCCGATCTCCAACGGTTGCTCGCGCTGCGAAGCGGCGAGTACAAACGCCGCTTCCGGCCGACCGCGATGGGGTGGCGCGGGGCCGCCGTACTCCGCCGCAACGCCGCGATCGGGCTAG
>DAHUYY010000122.1 GCA_027306845.1 Vulcanimicrobiota bacterium
CGTCACTATATTCTTGAGCGCATCCTGATTGCGATTGAGGTTGAACTGTACGCTGTTTGCCAACAGATTGTTAGCAATGCTCAATCCCGAAGCCATATTCCCTCCATAGATCGGGCGATGATCGGTCGCCCACGGTTCCTCACGGACCCCATCCTGAGGTCCTTCCTAATTTGTTTCGGAGGGAACGCCTAAATCCTTTAGGTACCCTTCGAACGGCAGGGGCTCACTCGCGAGGAGCACTCGCTTCCTCGAGCGGCGGCTCTTCGACGAACTCCGCCTCGATCGGAGGCGGCGATGCTGTCCCCGCAGTGGGAACCGCCGCGGCGCGCGGACGGAGCGCGTAGAGGATCGCATCGATCCCGAGCGGGCGACCGAGCGGGAGCAGGAGACAGAAGGCGCTGAGAACGATCGAGAAACCGTCGATCCCGGTCCAGGCGGCGACCGAACCCAACCCGCCTTTAGAGGCGAGGTAGTTGAGCCCAAGCAGGATGCCGACCCCACCGGCGAAGCGCGTGAAGATCCCCAGAAAGAGGGCACAGCCGACGAGTACCTCACCCGAGCGCACGAGCTCGGCAAAGATTCGTTCGTGCGGCAGCACCAAGTTGACGAGGAAATCATGATAGGGCCCGGAGGTATGCGACACGGCTTGCGCGAGGTAGGTCGCCATCAATCCCGTCGGCGGCAAAAATGCGGCGGGGTGGAGAAATTTCTCTATCCCGTAGGCGAGCCAAAAAAAGCCGGCATAGAGTCGGAACGCGGTAAGCACCACCGCATAGTGGCGATTACTCGGAAGCACCTTCGTCGGATTCCTCGGCGAAAAGTAAGAACTCGTCCAGGATCTCCTGCGCGAGCTCGTCGTCCTCCAAGAGGTTGCCGACGCTATCGGTCACGATGAACTCGGCCTCTTCTTCGCCCTCACCCTCATCGCTGCCGTGGACGAGGACCGCGTAGGTCTCGCCGCTCTCCTCATCGGCAAGCGTTCC
This sequence comes from Vulcanimicrobiota bacterium, assembly GCA_027306845.1. GTDB lineage: Bacteria > Vulcanimicrobiota > Vulcanimicrobiia > Vulcanimicrobiales > Vulcanimicrobiaceae > JABEUX01. The sequence goes on from DAHUYY010000122.1 coordinate 984, forward strand.
GACCACTTCGAATTCCAGCGATCGCCCGTCGTCGGTCTCGATGGTCAACAGTTCTTTGAGTTCGAGCGGCTTGCTCGGGGTGGGGCTGTTATGGTCGGACATAACCTCTCCTATCGTTCGTAGCGGGCGATATTCGCCGTCTGCTCGGCGAGCGTTACAGCGAAGACGTGACTCCCGTCCCCCTTCGCGACGTAATAAAGAAAATCAGTCTTGGCCGGGTGGAAAGCCGCTTCGATCGAGGCACGCCCCGGGTTGGCAATCGGCCCGGGCGGCAATCCCGCATGTAAATACGTGTTGTACGGCGAGCGCACTCGAAGATCGGCGTAACTCAGCGTGGAGCGATGGTGGGGTAGCGCGTATTCTACCGTCGCGTCGATCTGCAGCGGCATACCCAAACGCAAACGATTGTAGATGACACTCGCGATCAATGGACGATCGCGATCGATCTTCGCTTCGCGCTCGATCATCGAGGCAATCGCGATCGCTCCGACGAGCGAAACATGTAACCTCCGCGCCAGGAGCGGCGCGTCTTTGGGGAGCTCCTGTCGAAAACGCGCGATCATCTGCGCTTCAATTTGCGCCGGCGTCGCTCCGATCGGTAGAAGATAGGTATCGGGAAAGAGGAAGCCCTCGAGCCCGGTAATGCGCTGGCCGTCGATAACGGCGCTATCGTGTTTGAAGGCACGTTCGAGGGTCGTTGCATCCCCGAGACCGTGCCGAGCGAGCCGTCGTGCGATCTCGCGATCGGTAAAGCCCTCCGGAATCGTCACGCGGATCGAGTTGCGTCCGCCGGCGAGCAATCGATCGAGAAGCGCTGCGGTGGTGAGGTGCGCCGGAAACCTGTAGCGCCCGGCCCGAACCGCCGAACTCGCGCCGCGCGCGCGAGAGAGCGCTCGGAGGAGCCACGGATGCCGGGTAACGTCGGCTCGAACCAACGATGCCACGATCGTATCGAAATCACTTCCCGGTGCGACGAGAACGCTCGTCGTACGGGCCGGCAGGCTACGATCTCCCAACAGGCCGTACGCTGCATAGGCGAGGAGACATGAGAGCGCGATCGCCGCGAGCGAGGTAAAGACGGAGCGCAAACGCATGTTACGTGGAACGTTCTCGCTCGCGCCGACGTCGCGCTTGGTAGCTTTCAAGAATGAGCACTGCGGCGAAGGCGTCGACGCTGCGTTTGCGCCGTTCGCGCGAAAGGTCGGCGGCGATCAGTGCTTTATTCGCTTGCGCGCTCGTCATCCGTTCGTCGACACGGTGGATCGGCACGGGTATTGCGCCCTGCAGTTGCTCGACGAAAGCATCGATCTTCTCCGCAGCGAGTTTGCGGCTTCCATCGAGTGCGATCGGGTCGCCGACCACGAGGTCGCGAACGCCGTGCTCTTCAACGAGCGCGCGAATGCGGGCGATGTCCGCGCGGAGATTCGTGCGTTCGATCGTCGGTAACGGAAAGGCGAATGTCTCGGAGGGATCGCCGAGCGCGACGCCGATCCGCTTGCTGCCGACGTCGAGTGCGAGCGAACTCATAGCGGCCCGTACGCGTACCCGGGTAACGCGCTCACACGTAGCGGGCGCGCGCAATAATGCGCGATCAATGCTTCGATTGCAGCCGCCGCTTGCGGGCGTGCCTCAAGCACCGCGCCCGCGCCACGCGCTCTTCCTAACGCCGCAAAATTCTCCCGATCGACACGGCCCAGCGCTATCTCCTCACGGTGCGGGCGGCGACATTTTGCATCGAGGAATCCACCCTCGCTTGCATCGAGCCACGCGATCTCCTCGAGCCTTTCCGTGCAGAGACAGCACGATTCCGCCGGCGGCATCGAACCGAGAACGTCGAGCAGACGGAGCGAAAAGCGCGCGATGAAACGATGCGGGCGCTCGCTTTTGGCGATCGCCTCCAGCGTCGATTCAAGCAGGTCGAAGATCTCGGGAACCGGTTCACCCGGTTCGCAGAGCACGTCGACGCGCTCGAGTGCGAGCGAGGCGACGGCAAGGCGCTCGGGTTCGACTAAAGCCGCCCAGCGCCGCGAGCGCTCCTCGACGGAGACGACGACATCGAGCGAGCGCCCCCGGTGCAACATCATCTCGACACGACCCGCTAGCTCCAAACGCCCGCCGATACGGCTCTTCGGGCGCCGTGCGCCTTTTGCAACCGCGTCGAGTTTCCCATGTTCGCGCGTCAGAAAACGAACGATGCGGTCCGCTTCGCCGAGCGCTCGGGCACCAAGAACGATCCCTTGAGCGCGGTAACTGCGCTCCTCACCGCTCACGGCAGCGACTCGGCGTCGAATGCGTCGGGGAGTAAATCGCGCAGGCTCTGCATCCGCGGTTCTCCGCCGCGCATGGTGACGATGGTAATATCGAGCCCGAACTCGGAAAGAAATTGTCTGCAGGCGCCGCAGGGTGTAAGATCGAGCTCTTTCGGTCCGACAACTGCTATGGCGAGGTAGCGTCGCGAACCCTGCGCGACGGCGCGCACCACCGCCGAGCGTTCCGCGCAGATCGAGAGCCCGAAACTCGCGTTCTCAACGTTGCCTGCCGTGATGATAGCGCCCGAATCGAGCAGCAGCGCCGCTCCGACCGGGAAAGCCGAGTAGGGTGCGTAGGCGTGCTCTCGCGCTCGGATCGCCGCGGCGACGAGCTCTGCGACGCGCTCAGACGAGAGCATTATCGGAGCGCTCCGACGCGCTCTTCCCGTTATAGAAAATACGCACGGCGAGAATCCGTCGACGCCGCAAGCGATCGACGCGCAGTCGCGTCTCCGGATCGGCGGCGACCTCTTCACCCTCGCCCGGCAGCCTTCCGAAGAGCCCCACCGTATAGCCACCGATCGTTTCGAATTCTTCAGTCGGCAGGTCGATACCAAGTTTCGCGTTGACATCTTCGATGTTCGTCGCCGCCTCGACGACCGCCTCACCCTCGGTTACGACGTGGATCGGCTCTTGTTCGTCCTCGTCGTGCTCGTCGCGAATCTCACCGACGATCTCTTCGAGAAGATCCTCCATCGTAACGATGCCGGCGGTCCCGCCGTATTCGTCAACGACGATCGCCATCGAAAACTTGTCGCGTTGCATCTCGCGCAGGAGTTCGGCGATTTTTTTCGTCTCGGGAACGTGAACCGCCGGCCGCATAAAGACGCGCAACGATTGTTGAGCGAGCGTTCCGTTTGCAAGCGCGACGAGCAGTTCGCGATCGTGCACGACACCGACGATATCGTCCCGCGATTCTTCGAAGACCGGTAACTTTGAATAGCCCTCTGCGATAACGACGTCGAGCGCGCGGCGCGCCGATTCTTCAACGGAGATCGCGATCATCGACGGGCGCGGAGTCATCACCTCGCGCACGATCGTGTCGCCGAACTCAATGACCGAATGGATCATTTCGCGCTCTTCTTCTTCGATAACGCGCTGCTCGGCGCCGACATCGACGAGCGTCCGGATATCTTCCTCGGTTACGAAAAGCGAACTTCGACGATCTATCCCTAACGGTCGCAACAGGAAGACCGTAATCCAAAGCATGAGTCGCACGAACGGTGAGAGCACCCAGGCCACGGCGCGCATCGACATCGCCAGCCGCACCGCCCAACGCTCGCTATCGGCGACGGCGATGGTCTTGGGAATGATCTCGCCGAAAAGCAGCACCAAGAGCGCCATTACCAATGTCGCGACCAGCGCCGCCTGCGGAATGCCGAGTTCGATCGCTAGCCAAGTCGCGAGCGACTCCGCCCCAAGCAGAACTAACGTATTGGCGACCAAGACCGTCGTTAAAAAACGCTGGCGGTCCTCGACGAGGAGCAGCACGTCGCGCGCGCGCGCTAGGCCCTTCTCCTGCATCGAGAGGGCACGCAGGCGCGAGATCGATATCAGCGCTCCCTCCGACGCAGCGAAGAAGGCGGCAAGAAGCACGAGCACGACGATCGCTGCAAACCAGAGCCAGTCGTTCTGGAGGTCGAGCATCATCGCGCGCTACGACTTCGTGAGGAAGGGTCGTTCAAAGCGCGCCCATTATAGCACGAGATGTCCATGGATCGCGCCTCCGATCAGCAGCGTCACTGCCGTGCCGAGCAGCGCACCGCGCATGACCTCCGGCCACGTGTGGATGCCGCCCTCTACCCGCGATTGTGCGACGAGTACGGCGACCAGGTAGGCGAGAACGATCGGAATCGGCTGCCGCACCAGCAGCGCGAGCAGGGTCGCGGCGGCGAACGCAAGCGATGCGTGGCCGGAGATCGCACCGCCGTGGAGCGGCGAGCCGTTCGCCGGAGCGAGCGCCTTTCCGAAGATCGTCAAAATGGCGACGATTGCGAGAACCGCGACGATGATATCGACCGGAAGCCGCAACGTCGGGAGAAAGACCAACGCGCCGACGACGACGGCGGCAAGCGCGACGATAAAAACCGCCGCGGCCGCAGCATCTTTCGCACTCTTTGCCAATGGGTGATGGGTGGCGGTGAGTAGATCGACCACCGATTCAATCGCCGTATTCATCAATTCCATCGCGATGACAACGGCGATGAGCACGACGATGGCAATCGTCTCGCCGCGTTGGAGATGCACGAATAATGTCGCGGCGAGGACCGCCACCGCAACGAGCAGATGCACGCGAAGATTCGGTTGCGTCCGCGCGGCGTACACGATTCCCTCGACGGCATGGCCGAACGAGTGAAGGAAGCGTTGGAAACGCTCCGATAGCGGCCGTTCGCTCATGTATCGTAGGGCCACGGCATGCCGATTGCGGCGGCGAGCCGACGTTCTTGCGCGATCATCGCTTCGCGTTCCGCCGCCTCTTCATGGTCGTGCCCGAGCACGTGGAGGAGGCCGTGAATCAGCAGCCGTTCGATCTCGCGTTGCAGCGGTGCATCGTACTGCGCGGCCTGCCTTATCGCCGTCGGCACGCTTATTACGATATCCCCCAAGAGTTCTTCGCCCGGCATTCGCGGGTCGGGATCGAGCGGAAAGCTCAGAACGTCGGTCGGTGTATTCTTACCT
>DAHUYY010000123.1 GCA_027306845.1 Vulcanimicrobiota bacterium
TCGTTTGCGTGCGCCGGCGGTACGCTTCCCGGCTTAAAGGGGCGCTTCGTAGCGCCCGGAGCGGAGGTGCTCGCCGGGGCTTCGCTGATCATCGACGCGTCCGTTTCGGATCCAGGCACGGCGATCGCCCTGACGAACTGTGGTGTGCCAATCGTGTGCGCCAGTACGACGGGTGCCGAGGAATTCTTATCCGGCGTTCGCCTGTTCGATCCGTGGAATTGGCGTACGGTTTTGGGCGCAGTTTCAAGCGCGCGCGGTATGGGCGCGCCACGGTTGGAGCGGGACCCCATGCCGCTCGGCGATCTGCGCCGGACATTGGACGGCGCCCGCGCGCCGCATATCGAAAACGAACCGCTCGTCTCGATCGTGGTCTGTACGTACAACCGCCCGACAATGCTCGAAGAGTGTCTGTCATCTCTCGATCGGCAACAGTATAGAAACCTCGATATTATCGTCGTCAACGACGCGGGCGCGCCGGTCGCCGAGATCGTTGCGAAACACTCACGAGCTCGACTCGTGGACCTGCCGGTGAACGGAGGCGTCGCAAAGGCGATCAACGCCGGGCTCCGGGCAGTGCGCGGAAAGTACGCCGCGGTGACGGCTGACGATGACTCCTATCTGCCGGACTTTACGGCGCGCCTGGTAGCGGCGCTCGAACGGACCGGTGCGGCGGTCGCACATTCGAACACGATGACTCGATTTTTTGAGACGGGCGACAACGGAGAACCCCGCCTCGTGGGATTCGCGAAGCTGGTCTCGCAGCATCTCGATCGATTCGAGCAGTTATGGGCAGGTAACGTATTGATGAATGGCTTGATGGTTCGTCGCGACGTCCTCGAAACCCACGGACTTTTGAACACCGATCTAGTGCAATTCGATTATGAGTTCGTGTTGCGACTTTCACAGGTATACGATTTCGTATGGGTGGACCATGTGATGACGGAATGGAATTACATGACGGACCGAAGTACGTTTTCGCATTCCGTCGGATTGGAAAAAATAACGGAGAGTTTGGAAAAGATTTTTGCCCAATACCCATCTAGCGGGAGCGCCATGGTTGAGTCCGGTCGCAAGGGGACGCTCACCTGGTATGCAGAGAAGCATGGGAAAAACTATTGGGAACCGCCATTACGGCTGGAGCTTTGAACCGAAGCCGCGGCGGTTAGCTAGAACGGTCCTATAAACGAGAGGTCGGGCTGATCGGCGGGCGCCTTTCGCACAAGTTTCCACTCCTGCGCGCTGCGTTGCGGTTTACCGAACAATGCCGCGACTTCGTTGGCGATCGTCACCGCGGTGGGGTAATACATTTCGGCGGCAACCGGTGACGCAGCGGTGTGCCAATCCGGAAGCGTAACACGGACCGGCCGCGCTCGTAAATTCTCGAGTGCTAGTTCGGCGGCGAGCGCGATGATCTCTCCGGCGAACCCGAGCGTTTTCCAGGCGGCATCGCAGGCTACCAGCCGGCCGGTCTTGCGGACGGAGGCGATGATACCATCGACGTCGAGGGGGCGTATCGAGCGCACGTCAACTACCTCCGCTTCGATTCCATGACGGGCTAGGGCTTCAGCGGCGCGCAGCGCTTCGATAACCATGAACGATGTGGCGACGATCGACACATCGTAGCCTTCTCGTACGACGTTCGCCATACCGAGTGGCGTTTCGTACATCTCCTCGGGCACCGGGCCGAAGGTGTTGTGCAGCCATCGATGTTCGATGAAGAGGACCGGATCGTTGTCGTGAGCGGCGGCGATGAGCATGCCCTTAGCGTCGGCTGGAATCGCCGGCGTTACGACTTTCAAGCCCGGAACGTGCGCGAACATGGCTTGCAGATTTTGGCTATGCTGAGGTCCCTGCCCCCACCCGCGACCGACGATCGCGCGAATCACGAGCGGCACGCTCTGCTGGCCGTTGAACATCGAATACCACTTGGCTGCATTATTGACGATTTGGTCAAGTGCGAGCAGCAAGAAGTCGATCCGCTGGTGCACCATGATAGGTCGCATGCCCATCAGCGCGGTACCGATGCAAATGCCCGTCATGGCGTTTTCGGATGTCGGCATGTCGAGGACGCGCTTGGGCCCGTACTTCACGTGCAGCCCCGCCGTCGTGCCAAAAATCGACTTCGGATCGGTAGTTCCCAGCCCGATGACGTAGACGCGGTCGCTCTCGGACATGAGTTGGTCTGTCGCTTCGCGGATGGCCGCGCCGTAGGATATTTCGCGGCTCATCGGCCGGCCGTGACGCTGCTGTACGCGTCTCCGAAACTCTGGCCGGTGGGGAACGGCGATGCGAGTGCAAACGCGAACGCATCGTCTACCTCCGCCGCGCATTCGCGAGCCATATCCTCTCTGCTCTTCGGCTCAATGGTGCTCGTTTGACTCAGACGCCGCTCCATCGCCGCGATTGGATCGCGCGCCCGCCACGATTCGAACTCGGCGATGCTGCGATAGCCTAATTCATTATCGTATGCGGGTCCGCAGTGTTCTCTCCAACGATAGGTCTCGAACTCGAGGACGTAGGGACCCGCACCAGAGCGTGCATGTGTCGCTGCGATGGTTGCGAGGCGATACACTTCCTCAACGTCGTTTCCGTCTCCGCGCGCACCTGCGATTCCGTGGCTCGCGGCAATCCCGACCACATCGCGCGCCGGCGGCTGCCGCACGCTCAGGGGCGAGTATACCGAGAAAAAGTTGTTTTCGACCACATAGACGATCGGCAACGCTTTCAATGCGGCAAAATTGATGCTCTCGACGAACGCACCCTCTTCAGTGGCACCGTCGCCCAGGTAAACGACCGTGATTTCGTCGCGACCGTCGAGCCACGTTGCGAAGGCTACCCCCGTCGCGACCGGCACGATATTCCCAACTATTGGGGTTGAGCCGAGCATGTTCGCGCTCAGATCGATCAGATGCATAGAGCCGCCGTGGCCCCCACAACATCCCGTTGCGCGGCCGTACAGTTCCGCGATGAAGCGCCGCATGTCACCACCCTTGGCCAGGTAGTGCGCGTGCGCTCGATGCGTGGAGAGAACGAAATCCCGCCGCTCGAGGGCCGCTGAAACGCCGACGGCAATGGCCTCCTGCCCGATGCTAAGGTGAACAGGACACCGCATTTCCTGCTCATCATACCGTTCGGCAATCCGCTCTTCGACAGTTCTGATCCGAAGCATACCCTGGTATAGGCGCAGCCGCAGGCGGTCCACTGAATCGCTTGACGCCACTACGAAAACCTTGGGGGCCGAGCGTATTCGGCCCCATCATCAAACCGGGGATTCATTGCGGATGTAACATTCCTTCCGTACTCCTCACGCGAAAGGGCAAACGCGTAGCGTCCTTTGGCATGGCTATAAGGCTGACCTTCCCATCAGGCGCCCCCGGGTCGCGTCTTACGGGCTACACCGTTTGCGAAGGGCTGCCCGAAGGCCCGGAGCAGTGACGCTACAGAGGGATGGCTCGGACCATTTTGAAACACGATTATCGCATGAACTTTTCGGATCGCTCCCACGCAGCCGATAAAATTGTCTCGCTCAAGCAATTGGCTACGTGTGTCGCGACGATGCAGGCAGCCGGGAAAAAAGTCGTGTTGTGTCACGGCGTTTTCGACCTCTTGCACTACGGGCATTTGTTGCACTTTGAGGAGGCTCGCAAGCAAGGCGACGCGCTGGTCGTTACGATCACGCCGGACATCTACGTTAATAAAGGGCCAAACCGCCCCGCATTCACGGAATCCTATCGGGCGAGAATGCTTGCTGCGCTCGATATCGTGGATTACGTCGCCATCAATCAGTCGCCGACCGCCGTAGAGATGCTCGTAGCCGTGCGGCCGGACATCTTTGCGAAGGGGCCGGACTATAAGGACCCGACGCAAGACATCACCGGCAAGATCGAAGAGGAAGCGGCTGCCGTGCGCAGCGCCGGGGGCTCCATCTATTACACGGAAGGCCTAACGTACTCGAGCTCGGCGTTTATCAACCGTCACCTCTCATCATATTCGCAAGAAGTCAACAGTTATTTGACGGAGTTTCGGGAAACGTTCACCCCTTCTCAGATTCACCGCGCGCTCGACGGCCTTCAACGTATGCGCGTTCTGGTCGTAGGTGAAGCGATCGTCGACGAATACGTTTATGTGGATCAAATGGGCAAATCATCCAAGGAGCCGGTATTGGCGATGCGCTACGCGTCGGAGGAACAATTTGCCGGGGGTGCGCTGGCTATTGCCAACCACATGGCAGCGTTTATCGATAAGGTCGACGTGGTGACGTTTCTCGGCACGCACGATGTGCGCGAAACCTTCGTGCGAGAACATCTAGCTTCAAACGTCAACCCGACGTTTTTATATAAGAGCGATTCTCCGACAATCGTGAAACGTCGCTATGTCGAAAGCTATTTGCTTTCCAAGCTGTTCGAAGTGTATTTTTTTAACGACGAATTGCTAAACGAACGAGATGACGCTCAGTTTTGTTCACATCTAGATGCGATCGCGTCATCGTACGATCTCGTTGTCGTTGCGGATTTTGGGCACGGAATCTTCACGCAGAACGCCATCGATGTGTTACAGAGCCGGTCGAAATTTTTGGCGATCAACACCCAGCAAAATGCGGCGAACATCGGCTACCATACACTTTCGCGTTATAAACGGGCCGATTTCGTGTGTACGAACGAGGGGGAGCTGCGCTCGGACTCGCGTACGCGCATCGGTGACATCGAGCCGCTTATCCTGGCGATCGCGGAGCGGCTTAACCTGAAAAACACACTCGTTACCCGTGGCAAACGTGGTGCGTTGTTTTACCGTGCCGGTGAGGGCTGGTCTAGCGGCCCCGCGTTTGCAACGAGCGTAACGGATCGCGTGGGAACCGGGGACGCGGTGCTTTCCTGGACGGCGCCGATGGCGGCGGCGGGCTTACCGGGGAGCATGATTACGTTCGTGGCTAATGTTATCGGTGCGCAAGCGGCCCAGATCGTTGGGAACCGGAGTGCCGTCGATCGGGTCGCCACATATAAGTTTATCGAGTCGATGCTCAAATAGAAGGAGAGGAATGCAGTGATAAATCGCATCGCGCGGAGAATCCTCGTGACCGGTGGGGCCGGCTACGTCGGGAGCCGCTTGGTTCCGAAGCTTCTTGACGCTGGATATGAAGTGGTCGTTTACGACCTCTATCTCTACGGCAAGGAAGGCCTCGCCGAAGTGCGCGGTAGCGATCGTCTCGTCGAGGTACGGGGCGATCTGCGGGATGCAGCGGCGGTCGGCCGCGCGCTGCAAGGGGTAGACACGGTTATTCACTTGGCGTGCATTTCCAACGACCCGAGTTTCGAGCTCAATCCGGAACTTGGAAAGTCGATCAATTACGACTGCTTTCCGGGATTGATCCAAGCGTCTAAAGAGGCGGGAGTAACGCGGTTCGTCTATGCTTCTTCATCGAGCGTTTACGGCGTCAAGCAGGAAGAGCATGTTACGGAGAATTTAAGTCTCGAACCGCTTACCGATTATTCAAAGTTTAAGGCGATGTGCGAAGAAGTGCTCATGGAGTCTCGCGAGAGTGGCTTCGAAACGTTGATTCTCCGGCCGGCGACAGTATGCGGCTATGCACCGCGGCTGCGTCTGGATCTCTCCGTGAATATCATGACCAATCACGCCGTGAACAATCGGGTTATCCGCGTTTTTGGCGGGTCGCAAATCCGGCCGAACATCCACATCGAGGATATGACGGACCTTTACGTGCAGACGGTATCGCTACCTGGCTCGCAAATAGATGGAAAAATCTATAATGCCGGATACTACAATCAGTCGATCGCAGAGATTGCCGAGACGACGCGCGCGGTGGTAGGCCCTGATGTGACGATCAACGTGGAGGCGACCAACGATTTAAGATCGTATCGAATCAATTCCGATTTGATTCGCCGCGAACTCGGCTTTGCGGCGAAACGCGATATCGCTACTGCCGTACGCGATTTGGTGTCGGCCTTCGA
>DAHUYY010000124.1 GCA_027306845.1 Vulcanimicrobiota bacterium
CAAAAACGCTTGACGCTGGAGGGGAGCCCTTCTATACTCCGACCCGTGCGACGCGCTCGACGGGCCCCGGCCCGCGTCATGCGTGCACGCGTCCCAGACGAGGCAGATACCACCCATGGCAATGACCCAGCCGGCCCCTGCAGGGCTGGACTATCACGAACGCGGCGACGAAGATCTCGTTGCAACCGCGAAGAGCGGCGATAGCCTTGCGATGGAGTTCTTACTCAACAAATACAAGAACTTCGTTCGTATCAAGGCAAAGAGCTACTTCCTCATCGGCGCGGATCGTGAAGATATCATTCAAGAAGGTATGATCGGCTTGTACAAGGCCGTTCGCGATTTCAAAGCCGACAAGCTCTCGAGTTTTCGCGCCTTCGCGGAACTATGTATTACGCGTCAAATCATCACCGCGATTAAGACCGCGACGCGTCAGAAGCATATTCCGTTGAACCAGTACATCTCGTTGAACAAGCCGATCTATGACGAAGATAGCGAACGGACGTTGCTCGACGTGATGCCGGCGCAGAAATCCGGCGACCCCGAAGAACTCGTGGTGACGCAGGAAGTCTCCGACGATATCCGGCAGCGCATTCGCCAGAATCTCTCGGATCTCGAATCGCAGGTACTCGAATCGTACCTTGAAGGAAAGAGCTACCAAGAGATGGCGCGCGATCTCGGCCGTCACGTCAAATCGATCGATAACGCGCTGCAGCGCGTCAAACGGAAGATCGAGAAAAACCTCGCGGAGTTCGAGTTTAAGTAAGAGCTTGCAGGCGGTAGTGTGGGGCGGCTCGGTTCAACCCTGAGTTAATCGCTCGCCGCCCCCACACTCCCACCTGCATCCGTCGCTCGCTCCGCCGTCGTTCCCAACAGCGCGACGATGCGTTCGTAGATCGCTTCGCGATCTTCGAGCGGATCGACAACGAAGGTCTCGCTTGCGCGGCCGTCGCTCGGAGCGATACAGACCGTTACGAGGCCCTTCGCGCAGATATCCATGCACGATGTCGAGATCGCCCGTATCGGCCCCCAGCGGCCGCGCTCTTTGAGCGTGGCCTTGAGCCAATCGCGCAGGCGAACGTCGCCGTGCCGCCGTGCGATCTCCGGTGTCTCTTCGGGGATGCGCTCCGCGGAACAGCGATCGCAGACGAGCGCGAGGCCGCCCGAGCGCCACTTGGGACGTACGCTTTGCATGGAGGGTCTCCCGGGCGAAGCAATGGAGCCGACGGTGGGACTCGAACCCACGATTGGCAGTTTACAAAACTGCTGCTGTAGCCGCTGAGCCACGTCGGCGGAGAGCGCGAGCTTCCACGCCTCTCGCACGCACCCTCCGCGGAGCCGCGAGGGCGACGGCAGCGAGGATTTTGTCGAGAGTCGTTGCGAGGAGTCTTGAGGTTTGATATCGTACCGTCCGGAGCCGTCGGGAGACGGCCGCGTGGGTAGGTGGTCGAGTGGTTAAAGGCACCGGACTGTAAATTCGGCGCGCGAAAGCGCTACGCTGGTTCGAATCCAGCCCTGCCCACCACGCGGGCGTTGCATAGTGGTAGTGCTTCTGCCTTCCAAGCAGACAGCGCGGGTTCGATTCCCGCCGCCCGCTCCAAGTAGGAACGCCGTTGTAGCTCAGTGGTAGAGCACGTCCTTGGTAAGGACGAGGTCATGGGTTCAATCCCCATCAACGGCTCCAGCCTCGCTCGTCGTGCGGCGGAATGCTTGCATCCGACGGGCGCGCTTCGACGTTCTTCCTATACGTATGAGCGAATCACCAACCCCGGAAATTCTTCGCAGCGAAGCCGAATGGCGCGCCCAACTTGGGGACGAGCGTTATCACATTCTGCGCGAAGCCGGCACGGAACGCCCGTTTAGCGGTTCGCTGCTCGCCGTCGACGCCGAAGGAAGTTACCTCTGCGGAGGGTGCGGCGCCCAGCTTTTCACCGCCGACGCGAAGTTCGAATCGCACTGCGGGTGGCCGAGCTTTACGCGCCCCGAAGAAGTGGAGCGCGTTCGTCTGATCGAGGATCGCAGCCACGGGATGATTCGCACCGAGGTCCGCTGCAAGCGCTGCGACTCCCACCTCGGGCATGTTTTCGACGACGGGCCCGGCCCCGAAGGAACGCGCTACTGCATCAACTCGCTTTCCCTGCAGTTCCAGCCGCGATAGATCCGCGTCCTTTACAAAAACGGAACACAACCCGCCACGGCATCGCGTCGCCATCCCGCCGTTCCTAAGAATAGTGTGTCGCGCGGGCGAAAAAGGTTAACGCCTCCGGAGGGAGGCCTTCACTTGAAACGGAAGCGCGAGCACAGGATGGGAGCCGCCAAAAGTCACACGCTGCCCGTCGATCTCGGTGAAGTTCTCGAACGCATCACCGACGGGTTCTTCGTGCTCGACCGCGAGATGCGCATCCGCTTCATGAACGGCGAGGCGAAGCGGTTGCTCGGGGCGGTCGGGCGCGATGTTGTCGGGATGCGGGTGCGCGATCTCTTTCCGACCTTCGCCAACTCGGTTTTTGAGGAGCAATATCAGAAGGCTCTCGATACCGGCGCCCCGACCTCATTCGTCGAGTACTCCCTCACCTCGTATCTCTGGTTCGACGTAAAGGCGTTCCCTGCGCCCGACGGCATCTCGGTCTATTTTCGCGACGTCACCGAGCGGGTCGAGGCCGAGCGCGTTATGGCCGAGCGCAACAACCAGCAGGCCGCGCTTATCGAATTCGGCCGTCTCGCGCTCTCGCAGGCCTCGCTGGCACGCGTGAGCGAGGATGCGTTGGAGCTGCTCTCCACCTATCTCGATGCTCCCGCTGCGGAGATGTATCGCTATCGCGCCTCGCTCGATCGCTACGAGCGCGTCGGCGAGCTCGGCGATGCCGTCGCCGCCCCGGTGCTCGACGGCGAGACGCTCGATTTTGCGGGATCCGCGCAGATTCGGCGAGCCGAGACGATCGTCGTCGAGAGGCTCTCCGAGGAGGCAGCGCTCCTCGATGCGCGCGCGCGGATGGCGAAGGGAATTCAGTCGGTCGCCTGCGTTCCAATCGGAACCGAGAGCGAGCCGATCGGTATGATCGTCGTGGGGAGCCCGCGCGAGAATTTTTTCGACGAATCGCGGCAGCGTTTTATCGAAAGCGTCGCCACGACGATTGCCGAGGTTTTTCACAGCTCGCGTGCCACCGCGCAGACCCGCGAGATACTCGACAGTATTACCGACGCCTTCGTGGCGGTCGATAAAGCGCTCCATATTATCTATGTAAACGAGCGCCTCGCGCAGTTCTACCGAGCCAAAAAGGACGCGCTCATCGGGCGACCGATGATGGATTTTGTAGAACCGTCGTCGGAGAGCATGGTGCGCGCCGCGTTCGAGGAAGCGCTTGCGAGCCGGAAGCCCGTCACCTTGGAATTGCGCTCCGGCGTGAACGGACGATGGTACGATATGCGAATTTATCCCTTCGCCGACGGACTCGCCGGGTATATTCGCGACATTACCAACCGTATAAAAAGCGAACGAGAGATTCGCGAGCTGAACGCGACGCTCGAACAGCGGGTTGCGGAAAGAACGGTGCAACTCGAAGCTGCGAATAAGGAACTCGAAGCGTTTGCATACTCCGTTTCGCACGATTTGCGCGCTCCGTTGCGCGCTATCGACGGCTTCAGCCAAGTCCTCGAAGAAGATTATTACGCTCTGCTCGACGATACGGGTCGGGGCTACCTCGGGCGGGTGCGCTCCGCGGCCAAACGCATGGCCGAGCTTATCGACGCGCTCCTTCGTCTTGCGAAAATTGCCCGCGCGCCGATCCATTACGAAAAAATCGACCTGAGCGAGATAGTCGCCGGTATCGTCGCGGAGATCCAGGTTGGCGAACCCAAGCGCCGCGTCGAGATCGACATCGAGCCCGGCCTTACCGGCTATGGCGACCCGGCGCTCGTTCAGGCGGCACTCGGAAATCTCGTGGGGAACGCCTGGAAGTTCACGAGAAATACCGAGCAACCGACGATCGCATTTGGGAGCGACCCATCGGGTGAATTTTTCGTACGCGATAATGGCGCCGGGTTCGATATGGCGTACGCCAACAAACTCTTCGGCGCATTTCAGCGCCTTCACGCTGCCGATGAGTTTGAGGGAACGGGAATCGGCTTAGCCACCGTCGCACGCATCATCCATCGGCACGGGGGCGCCCTTCGCGCGGAGGGAGCGGTCGGTCATGGAGCAACATTTTGGTTCACGCTTCCAACGGAGGTTCCGATACAGTGAGTACCCCATACATCCTACTCATCGAAGATAGTGACGATGATATCGAATTGACGAAGCGCGCCTTTGCAAAAAATCATATCCTCAACGAAATCGTCATCCTGCGCGACGGAGAGAAGGCGGTGCAATTTCTTTTCGAAAATGCCTTTGAGGGAAAGGGGACTCCGCAGTTTATCTTGCTCGATCTCAAACTTCCAAAGGTCTCCGGGCTCGAGCTCCTGGAACGGATTCGGAGCCACGAATCGACCCGACTGATTCCGACCGTGATCCTCACGTCGAGCAAACAAGACGAGGATCTCTTGGCAGGCTATCGCCTGGGCGTGAATAGCTACGTGCGTAAACCGGTGGATTTTAACGAATTCGTCGAAGCCGTGCGTCAGGTCGGCCTTTACTGGCTGGTGCTGAACCAGATTCCGCGTTCGAGCCTATGAACGCCGGTCGCCCGCTTCGCGTTCTCTGCATCGATGATTCATCCGACGATGCCGATCTTAACGTGCTCGCGCTCGGGCGGGCAGGCTATCGCGTTGAGACGCAGCGCGCCGATCGTGAAGATGCCGCGCGCGAAGCGCTCGACCGCGCGAGTTGGGATGTCGTGCTTTGCGATTATTCGATGCCGAATTTCAGCGCGCCGGCGATGTTGGCGTTGCTCGCCGAACGAGATCTCGATATTCCGTGCTTGATCGTATCGGGGGCGATCGGTGAAGAAGCCGCCGCCGAGGCGATTCGCTTAGGTGCGTACGACTATATTTTCAAAAATAACCTAAAACGTCTCGGACCGGCCGTCGATCGCGCGTTACGCGATGCCGACCTGCGACGCGCGCGGCGCATTATCGAGCAGCAACTACGCGCGAGCGAGACGCGGTTGCGCCTTCTTTTCGAACAATTACCGGCGCTTGTGGTGACCACCGACACCGACCTGACGATTACTTCGATCGAAGGTGCGCGTTTGGGTGCGCTGGGCATGGAAAGCGAAGCCCTGCTCAACACGCGCATCGCGACCTCGGCGTTGATCGCCGATGAGTCGCGTTTCCCCGTGCGCCGCGCCCACCTCAAAGCATTACAAGGGGTCGCCGGCGAGTACGAAATGATCTGGGGCGGAAAGACGCTGCAAGGGCACGTCGAGCCGCTGCGGACGGAGAGCGGAAGAATCGTCGGGACGATATCGGTCGCATTCGATATTACCGAACGAAAAGTAGCCGAGCAGCGATTGACCTATTTTTCGCAGTTCGATCTTTTAACCGACCTTCCCAACCGCACCGTGCTCGAAGATCGGCTGGCGCAAGCCCTGGCGCTCGCGATGCGACACGGCGACGAAATTGCGGTCTTTGCAATCGATCTCGACCGATTCAAAGAGGTTAACGAAAGCTACGGGCGGACGAGCGGCGACGAACTCCTCCGCGGCGTCGGCCGTCGGTTGCGCCGCCTCTTCGACGACACCGCTACGGTCTCGCGATTCGGCGAAGACCTCTTCGTTATTCTTGCGATCGGCCTCAATTCAAGAGAGATCGTCGAGACGCAGGCGCGGCGTATTCGCGATGCCTTTGAATCGCCGTTCGAAATTCGCGAATCCGATATTTATGTGACCGCCAGCGTCGGCATCGCTTTGGCCGGTGAAGATGGTAACGATGCTCACGGTTTGATCGAATCGGCGGAAGCGGCATT
>DAHUYY010000125.1 GCA_027306845.1 Vulcanimicrobiota bacterium
CCGATCGAAAAAGCGGCAATGGTAACCCCGGCGAGCAAGACGCCTTCCCACTTTTGCAGGCGCCCGAGACTTGCGAGGACGATGTAGGCGAATACGCCGAGCACCGCGATGGGATATTCGAGCTCTTGGCCTTTAATTTCACAGAGCGCGTTGAGTTCGTAGAGGCAAGCAAGGCCGATCGCCAAGACGAGGAGATCGAACGCGGGTGCCCATACGATCGAAGGTAACCCGATCGCGGCGATGAGCAGCCCGACGGCAATGCGACGTTTCGTGACTCGCGGACGCCCCGACATCACGGCGGTCGCCGAGTTCGACGCGACCGACTCGTTCATGCGCCCCAGCGCCGAGCGCGCCGGCCGAATTCTTCGATCGCCTCGGTAAAATCGGAGCGCGAAAAATCCGGCCAGAAGATATCGCTCATGACCAATTCCGCATAGGCGGCCTGATAGAGCAAAAAGTTCGAAAGTCGACGCTCGCCGCCGGGGCGAATGACGAGATCGGGATCGGGAAGATCGGCGGTCTCCAGGTGCGCCGAAAGCGTCTCCTCGCTAATTTGATCCGGCGCCAGCGTTCCGGCGGCGACCTCGCGCGCCAGCGCGCGCATTGCGTCGCGCAGTTCGGCGCGCGAACTATAGTTGACCGCGAGGTTCAGCAGAAGGCCGGAATTTCCGGCGGTATCGCGCGCGAGCGATTCGAGCGCCTCGCGCGAACGCGCCGGCAACGCTTCCCAGTCGCCGATGATTCGAACGCGAACGTTGTTCTTGTTGAGTTCGGCGAGTTCGGTGCGAGCAAAAAAGACGCAAAGATCGAAAAGAAACGAAATTTCGCTCGGCTCGCGCCGCCAGTTCTCGGTCGAAAAACCGTAGACGGTGAGGACCTCTACGCCGATGTCGCTTGCGGCACGCGTAATTTCCCTCAGCGCAAGAATTCCCCGACGGTGCCCTTCAACAGCCGGTAAACCGCGCTGCCGTGCCCAGCGGCGGTTGCCGTCCATAATAATCGCGATATGCCGTGGAATCGCCTCGTTCGCGCCGGAGTTCGGCGCGGCAACCGGGGCCTTCACGCCGCCTCTCCGCGATCGTAACGTTCGTAGCCGACGAGCAATTCCAGCCCGCTATCGATCGCGCGCACGGCGATTACGCGTAGCGTTCCGACGCCGACCCAGCCCCCGTAGGGTCGCACGACATGCACCCGAAGACACCGATCGCCAAGCAATCGGCGAGCATGAACCTCGGGCATCAACGCCAATTGCGGGTCCACGAAACTCTGCGTCAGACCTCCATCACTTCTTTTTCTTTCGTAACGACCAGCACATCGATATCTTTGCTGTACCGATCGGTCAATTTTTGCAGATGCTCCTGCATCCGTTTGCTCTCGTCCTCGGTGATCGTCGAGCTTTTGAGTTGCCCTTTGATATCGTCGTGCGCCTTATGCCGCACGTTGCGAAGCGCAATTTTCCCATCTTCCGACTTCTTCTTTATGACCTTCACGAGTTCGCGGCGACGCTCTTCGTTTAATGGCGGTACGCTCATTCGGATGGTCGTTCCATCGACGTTCGGGCTCATGCCGAGATCGCTTTTTTCAATCGCTTTGCGAATTTCACCGACGACGCCCTTATCGTAGGCGGTAATAACGAGCGTCCGAGCGTCTGGGGTAGCGATACCGGCGACCTGCTTGAGCGGCACGCTCTGCCCATAGGCATCGACGTGCAGACGGTCGAGCAACGCCGGCGTGGCGCGACCGGTGCGGATCGCGGCGAACTCGGCGCGGGTCGCATCGACGCATTTTTGCATCTTGCTCTCGACGTCTTTAAAAAATGAATCGTTCATGCAGCTCCTCCGGCGATCACCGTCGCCTCATTTTTACCAACGTAGGTTCCGATCGCTTCGCCGTAAATTGCGCGTCGAATATTCCCCGAGACCCCCATGTCGAAGACGAGGATCGGCAAGCGATTATCCATACAGAGCGCCATCGCCGTCGTATCCATAACTTCCAGACCGCGGTTGAGGGCGTCCATGTAGTCGATTCGCTCGAACCGCCGAGCGTCAGGATCTTTCTTCGGATCGGAGGTATAGATGCCGTCGACCTTGGTTGCTTTGAGGATCGCCTGCGCCCCGACCTCGACGGCTCGCAACGCCGCCGCCGTATCGGTCGTAAAATACGGGTTTCCGGTTCCCGCTGCGAAGATGACGACGCGCCCTTTTTCAAGATGTCGAATCGCGCGGCGGCGGATATACGGCTCGGCGATTTGGTGCATGGCAATCGCCGTCTGCACGCGCGACGGAACCCCGATCCGCTCGAGCGCGTCTTGCAGGGCCAATGCGTTTATGGTCGTGGCGAGCATTCCCATGTAATCTGCGGTCGCGCGCTCCATGCCCGCAGCCTCATGCTCTTTTCCGCGCCAGATATTGCCGCCGCCGACGACGACGGCAATGCTTATGCCGCTGCGGGCGACATCGGCGATCTCGCGCGCCATCGTCTCGGTCGTTCGCACGTCTACTCCGTTGGCGCTCGAAGCGAACGCCTCACCGGAGAGTTTTATGAGAACGCGGGAAAAGCGCGCGGTGCTTGCCTGCACGTATGCCTACTCGCCTAGCGCGAACTTCACGAAACGTCGAACGCGAATATTTTCGCCGAGCGCTCCGACGGCGGCATTGACGAGGTCTCCGACCGTGATCGAATCATCTTTCACGAACGACTGATCGAGTAAACAATGCTCTTCGTACCATTTGTTGAGCTTGCCCTCGACGATTTTCGCAGCGACCTCCGGGGGCTTACCCGCCGGCACCGACTCTTCGAGTTCCTTGCGCGCCTGCGAAACGATCTCTTCGGGAACCGAAGCACGGTCGAGGTAGGCGGGAGACATCGCCGCGACATGCATCGCGACATCGCGCACGAGCTCGCTGAATTTTGGGTTCCGCGCGACAAAATCGGTCTCCGAGTTCACCTCGACGAGGACGCCGATCTTTCCGCCGGCGTGAATGTAGCTGCCGACCAACCCTTCGTTCGCAGCTCGTTCCGATTTTTTCTGCGCCTGCGCCGCGCCGCGTTCGAGGAGCAACGCCTTCGCTCGCTCGCGATCGCCGGCGGCTTCTACCAGTGCTTTTCTGCAATCCATCATCGGGGCGCTGGTCTCGTCGCGTAGGGCCTTGATCTCGTCGGCCTTCGGTTGGTAGGTCATAGTACTCACAGATTCTCTCCTTGGCTTGCGTTTGCTTTCATGCGCGCGAAGAGAGGCCGACGACGGCCTCCCTTGCGACGGGTCTCTTCACGGTCGCGACGACTAGCCGGCGACGGCCTCAGTTGCCTCGAAGGCGCCTGCTTCATTGACGGGGGCTTGGGCGTAGACCGCGCCGTCGAAGGAGCTCTCCGCCTCGGTCCGGCCCTCGATGATCGCGTCGGCCATCTTGCCGACCATCAGCTTCACGGCGCGAATCGCGTCGTCGTTACCGGGGATCGGGTAGTCGATCTCGTCGGGGTCGCAGTTGGTATCGATCACCGCGATCGTCGGAATGCCGAGCTTGCGCGCCTCGAGGACCGCGATGCGCTCCTTCTTCGGATCGACGATGAAGATCGCGTCGGGGAGGCGATGCATCTCTTTGATGCCGCCGAGGAAGCGCTCGAGCTTGTTGAGCTCGTCTTGAAGTTTGGCAACCTCTTTCTTGGGCAAGCGGTCGAAGTCGCCTTGGAGGCGCATCTCTTCGAGCTCGCGCAGGCGGGAGATGCGTTTCTGAATCGTCGAGAAGTTCGTCAGCGTTCCACCCAACCAGCGCTGGTTGATGTAGAAGGTTCCGGCGCGCTCCGCCTCATCTTTCACGACCTCTTGGGCCTGTTTTTTCGTTCCGACGAAAAGAATGACGCGCCCCTCGCGCGACATCTGCTTGACGACCTCGTAGGTGTCGCGGACGCGCTGGAGCGTGATGGCGAGATCGATAATGTAAATCCCGTTGCGTTCCTGGAAGATGTACGGTTTCATCTTCGGATTCCAACGGCGGGTCTGGTGACCGAAATGCACGCCTGCTTCAAGAAGCTCGCGCATAGAGATAACGGACATGAAGGGGTTCCTTTCAGCTGGTCCCCGACCGCGGTGCTCTCCGAGCGGTGCGAGCGTTTCTTTGGGACCATCGCAGCCCGGCCTCCGTGCCGGGCGAGTTGACAACCCTCGGAGTATAACACGGGCGGAGGGAGGTTGCGCAAGCGCGAAGGAGCGATCGATGCGATATCTCGTTACCGGCGGCCTCGGATTCATCGGCTCGGCCTTCATCCGCCTGCTCGCTGCCGAACACCCCGAGATCGAGATCGTCAATCTCGATGCGATGACCTACGCCGCGAACCCAGCGAACCTCGCGCAGCTGCCCGCCGGGGCGCGCTACCGATTCGTGAAGGGCGATATCACCGACCCGAGCGCGGTCGCCGAAGGGATCGGCGAGGGGGTCGATGCGATCGTTAACTTCGCCGCCGAGACCCACGTCGACCGCTCGATCCTCGATCCGGAGGCCTTTCTGCGCACCGATATCCTCGGAACGCATACCCTGCTCGAGGCGGTCCGCGAGCGAGGCATCGCCCGCTACCTCCAGGTCTCGACCGACGAGGTCTACGGAGATGTCGAGAGCGGTGAATCCGTCGAAAGCTCCCCCCTGCGCCCGCGCAGCCCCTATAGCGCGAGCAAGGCCGGTGGCGACCTCCAGGTGCTCGCCTACCGCGCGACCTATAGCCTCCCGGTGCTCATCACCCGCGGCAGCAATACCTACGGACCGTACCAATACCCCGAGAAGCTCATTCCCCTCTTCGTGACCAATCTGATCGACGACCAAAGCGTCCCGCTCTACGGTGACGGTCTCCAGGTCCGCGATTGGCTCCATGTCGAGGATCACGCCCGCGGCATCCTGAGCGTCCTCGAGCGGGGTGAGCTCGGCGAGGTCTACAACATCGGCGGCGGCAATCCGCGGACGAACATCGAGATCACCCGGCGTCTCCTCGCCGGATGCGGACGAGCGTTCGAGAGCCACGTCCGGCACGTCGCCGACCGCGAAGGGCACGACCGCCGCTACGCCATCTCCAGCGCAAAAGCCCATGCGCTCGGCTGGCGCCCGCAGATAGATTTCGAACGAGGGCTCGAAGAGAGCATCGACTGGTACCGGAAGCATGAATCGTGGTGGCGCCCGCTCAAGTCGGGTGAATTTCTCGCTTACTACCAGCGCCAGTACGCGCACCGATAAGGAGATCGCTCGCCCATGAAAGGCATCATCCTCGCCGGTGGCCTCGGGAGCCGCTTGCGCCCGCTCACGAAGGTCACGAACAAGCATCTCTTGCCGATCTACGACAAGCCGATGATCTACTATCCGATCGAAACGCTGGTTCGTGCCGGCATCAAAGATATTATGATCGTTACCGGTGGGAACTCGGCGGGCGATTTTCTTCGCCTGCTCGGGAACGGCTCCGAGTTCGGCCTGAAGGATATCTATTACACCTACCAAGAGGGCGAAGGCGGGATCGCCGACGCGCTCAAACTCTGCGAGCACTTCGCCGAAGGGAACCGCGTCGTCGTTATTCTCGGCGATAACATCGTACAGGACGATATCTCGCCGTACGTGCGACGCTTCGAGCAACAGGATTCAGGCGCGCGCATTCTTCTTAAAGCCGTCCCGGACCCCGAGCGCTTCGGCGTGCCCGAGCTCGACGACCACGGCCGGGTGACCAGGAGCGTCGAGAAGCCCGAGAACCCCCCGACCCGCGTCGGGGTGACCGGCATCTACTGCTACGACGCCAGCGTGTTCGAGATCATCACGACCCTCCAGCCCTCGGGCCGGGGCGAGCTCGAGATCACCGACGTGAACAACCACTTCGTCGGGCAGGGCGCCATGGCCTACGACGTGCTCGAGGGAT
>DAHUYY010000126.1 GCA_027306845.1 Vulcanimicrobiota bacterium
ATCACGATTCCCAACGAGCGGATCTTTCAGGTCATCGAGAAGAAGACGCCGCTGAACGAAGCATTTAGTTTCGCCGACGATGTCCTACGCCAGGGAATCGCCGGGATCAGCGATCTCATCACGCAGCCGGGGCTCATCAATCTCGATTTCGCCGACGTAAAAGCGGTGATGACCGATGCCGGCACGGCGATGATGGGAATCGGTGAGGGCTCCGGAGAGCACCGCGCTGCCGACGCCGCGCAGAAGGCGATCGCCTCGCCGTTGCTCGACACGACGATCGACGGAGCGCGCGGCGTGATTCTCAATATCACCGGCGGGAGCGATCTCTCGATGTACGAGGTCAACGAAGCGGCAGAGATGATCAGTCGAAGCGTCGATCCCGACGCGCAGATCATCTTCGGTGCGAGCCTCGACCCGAATCTCCAAGGCCGCGTCCGCGTCACCGTGCTCGCTGCCGGCTTCGGCCCGATCCGACGCACGGAATCGACCGGTTTTGCCTTCGAAAACACCCGTATCGAGACGGTCACGCCGGTCAATATGGATGACATCGAAGTGCCGGCATTCCTCCGCTATCGCGGGGGCTAACGTCTTGGCGGGCTATAGCGCGAAGATTCTTCTCGACTCCGTCGCACCGACCGGGGAACGCTTGACCACGATGGAGGTCTGCTTTCCCCGTTTCGTGCTCGCGGAGTTCAACACGCATCGGCAATTTTCACGGAACAGCGCGAGTTCGCGGGCGATCCCTACCTCGAAGCTCGTCGAACGCGTGCTGACCGATCCGGTTTTGCCGCTCGAGTGGGGACGGAATCAGCCGGGAAGGGCGGCCGCGTCATTGCTCGAGATGGAGGCCGTGCGGATCGCCGAACGGGCGTGGTTGCGCGCGCGCGATGAAGCCGTCGAGGCGGTGCGCGAGCTTCAGACGCTGCAGGTGCATAAACAGGTTCTCAATCGATGGCTCGAGCCTTTTCTCTGGCATACGGTGATCGTTACCGCGACGGAGTGGACGAATTTCTTCACGCTCCGCTGCACGCCGCAAGCACAGCCCGAGATCCGCGAGATTGCGTTGAATATGCGGGCGGCATACGAGAGCCACGAACCGAGCCCGCTAGGCGTCGGAGAGTGGCACGCGCCGTTATTGCAAGAGGATGAGCGCGAACTCGATATCGAGTTACGAAAACGTGTGAGTGCGGCTCGCTGCGCGCGCGTTTCCTATCTCACGCACGACGGTTCGAGAGATCGTTCGAAGGATCTCGATCTCTGCGAGCGACTCATGGAGCAGCATCATTTGAGTCCGTTCGAACATGTCGCGACGCCGGCGGTTGGGGCAAATGCGAATTTTCGCGGGTGGCGGCAAATGCGAGCGGAGGTTGAATCGCTCGCGTGGGTTACGCGCTAAGCGAGCGCAGTATCCCCAGGTGAGGATCGAAGGCCTCGGCAAAATCGGCGGCCGGTAAGGCGCGGCCGTAGAGAAACCCTTGCGCGAGTTCGCAGCCGCAGTCGCGGAGAAAGTCGGCTTGCGCCTTCGTTTCGACGCCCTCGGCTTGGACCTGCAGCCCGAGCGCATGTGCCATGGCGATGATCGCGGTTACGATTGCAAGATCGTTTGCGTCGTTAGGAATGTCGTGTACGAAGCTCTTATCGATCTTGATCTTATCGATCGGGAAGCGTTTCAGATATGAGAGTGACGAGTATCCCGTGCCGAAATCGTCGAGGGCGAGCGAGATACCGAGGTGTTTGAGCTGGCGCATGATGCCGATTGAATCCTCGGCGTTATGCATCGCCACCGATTCGGTAATTTCAAATTCCAAACGACCCGGCGCGAGGGAGGCCTGACGGAGCGCATCCTCGATAGCGGCGACGAGTTGAAGGTGGAGAAATTGGCGGCTGCTCAGATTGACGGCGAGATCGAGCCGGATGCCGTATTGCGTCTCCCAGCGATGCACTTGCTCGGTAGCCGTACGGAAAACCCACTCGCCGAGCGCGATGATGACCCCTGAGGCCTCCGCCTGCGGAATGAACGCATCGGGAAGGCCGACGACGTTTCCGGATTGCGGCCAGCGGCAGAGCGCTTCAACGCCCACGATTCGATCGTTACGAAGATCGACGACGGGCTGATAGTGAAGGCAAAATTCACCGAAATCCAACGCTCGTGCGAGGCGCTGCCCCGTCGAATATCGGCGTGGATGCATATGTTGCGTTAGAAAATTGCGCGATGCGGCGGCATGGGGACTCCTTCATCCCCGAGGTTCCGCTTACCTTGCTCGGAGGGATCGGTCGGCAAGGAGAGCGTCGAACCAAGGGCGATGCGCGCGCTCTCCTCGGCGAGATCGGTGAGGATGAACGCTCGCTCGAGCGTCGCGGCGAGCGTCGAGAGACCGTGACGCTCCATGAGGATCGCATCGACTCCGCGCGCGAAGATCTCGGCTGCGGAGTCGGCGAGTTTCGCACTGCCGGCGGGAGCGTAGGGAACCCAGCCGACCGCACCGAGGCTCTCCATTGCGCCGACCGTCACGCGCGGAAAGAGCCGACCGCGCAGGCTCCACGTGACGCAGGCCGTTGGATGCGTGTGCACGATGTATTTCGCATCGGGACGTACCCGATAGGCGGAAAGATGGAGTGGCAGTTCGCTGCTTGGCCGCGCCGCTGCGAGCAGCGGAGTGCCGTCGTGGCGGAGATGGACGATATCGCTCTCGCGCAGTCGCTCGAGCGAGCGACCCGACGGTGTAACCAGAATCGCTCCATCCTCCATTTTTGCGCTGATATTTCCGCTGCTGCCGGTGACGAGCCCGCGTTGCCAGAGACGCCGCGCGCAGTCGACCATCTCGGCTCGTAGCGCCCGCTCCGCCTCGCCCCACTCCATCGCTGCGCTTAGAGCCCGACCGGGTGCCAGATGGTTTTAATCTCGCAAAAATCGGCGATATCGTCGAGCGATTGCGCGCTCTCGCTAAAATAGTCGGCGGAGCGCTCGATCTCGAACGGGCGAATGCGCTTGATCGAAGCCGCGGATTCGCGTTCGATCTCACCCCATTGCGCGAGATCTTCGCGGCTGCACGAGATCGCTTCGATGCCGTCGTGCTTTGCCATCGCGGGGCCGATCTCGCTGCGAAATCCCGTCAAGACGTTAACGACGCCCGCCGGGATATCGGAGAGCGCGATCGCTTCTGCGAGCGCAATTGCCGGGCGCGGATCGCGCTCGGAGGCGAGGAGAACCGTCGCATTCCCGGCGACGAGCGGGGGCAGCAGGGTGGAGATGACGCCGAGAAAGAGCGGCGACTGCGGTGCGAGGATGCCGACGACGCCCATCGGCTCCGGGGTCGAACAGTTAAAATGCGGACCGGCGACGGGGTTTTTCGAGGAGAGAAGCGCGGAATATTTATCGCACCAACCGGCATACCAGAGGACACGGTCGATCGAGCGGTCGATCTCTGCACGAGCGGCGCGAAGATCGCTCCCGTTGCCGGCGCAGAGGAGCTCGATATACTCCGAGCGTCGCGCCTCCAACATCTCTCCGAGACGATAGAGCATCAAGCCGCGGAGTTGCGGATCTTGCGCCCACCAACGGCCGCGAGCGGTCCGTGCGGCCGTTACCGCGTCGCGAAGATCCTTCCGCGATGCCTGCGCGATATTGGCGAGAAATGCGCGTCCGTCCCAGAGCGGCGTGCTACGCGCCGACTCCGAGCGCACGAATGCACCGTTGATAAAGAGTTTGTACATCTTCCGAACGTCCACGCGCGGCTCGTGCGTCACCGTCGATTCCTCACCCATACCGCATGCTTTCGACGTGCAGGAAGGGCAATGCTGCAGCGAGCATGGGGCGCGCTGTGGAACTCTTGCTGGTCCGGCACGGACTCACCGCGTGGAACAGCTCGGGGCGCTTCCAAGGGCGCAGCGATATTCCGCTCTCGCCCGCCGGAGCCGCACAAGCTCGCGCCGTCGCCGACGCGCTCGCCGACGTACCGATCGACGCAGCGTACGCAAGCGATCTCGTCCGTGCCGAATCGACGGCGACCGCGATCCTCGCCGAGCGCGCGATCCCACTGAGGCTCGATGACCGGCTCCGCGAGTTCGATTTTGGTGCTTGGGAGGGTTTGACGTGGGCGGAGATCGTCGCGAACTTTCCCGGCGAGAGCGGGTCGCAACGTACCTCGGCGCGCGATTACCGCCCTCAAGGGGGCGAAACGTTCGACGACGTGCGACGACGCGTTCGTGTTTGGCTGAGCGAGCTCGCCCCGTACGATCGCCGTCGCATTTTGGTGGTCGCCCACGCCGGAACGCTTCACGCGCTCGTGGCCGAGTTGGTCGGCGATGGCTACGATCCCTCACAGTTGCGTTTTTCGCATGCATCGATCTCGCGAATCGAGTACTCCGAGGGCTCCGGACGGATTCTTACGCTCGACGAGAGCGCGCATCTCCAATCGCCACCAGCGCATGAAGGAGTCGCTCCGCCCCTTCGACGAGGCGTACTCCGGGGCGATTGAAATACGCGTTACCATCGAGCGCGATCACGCGTCCTTCGGCGACGGCGCGTAGGTGACGCCACTCCGCATGACGATCGAGATCGGCGACGGCGCGCTGCGCGCTCGGCAGATCGAAGCCGCATGGTGCTACGACGATGACGGCGGGATCCCGAGCGGCGATCTCCTCCCACGTCACCGCCCGCGCCGGTGCGTTTGGAAACTCGATTGACGAGCGGATGCCGAGGAGTGCGAGCAGATCGGGCGTCCAGTGACCGGGGGGAAACGGCGGATCGCTCCACTCGAGAAAGAGCAAGCTCGGAGGCTCGGGCAGCTCGCGCCGAGCGCGCTCGCGGAGCCGTTCCGCAGCGTCGGCGAGTTGTGCGGCGACGTTCGCTGCCGTCGCTTCGCGCCCGGTTGAAGCGCCGAGAATTCGTATGGTATCGAGAACCTCTTCGAACGAGGATGGTTCGAGCGCGAGTATGCGAGTATCGCCGCGCATTCGCCGCGCGGCCGAACTCACGCGATCGTATGAGACCGCGCAGACGTCGCAGAGCTCCTGCGTGACGATGAGGTCGGGTGCGAGTCGCTCCAAAAGCGAGGCGTCGAGGTGGTAGATGCTCGAACCTTGATGGATGCCGCTGCGAACGTGTCGATCGATCGCAGCGGCATCGCTCTCTGCCGGAAGGGCCGACGAGGTGAGAACCGGGAGCCTCGTCGCTTGCGGCGGGAAGTCGCATTCGTGCGTGACGCCTACGAGATCGTCGCCGGCCCCGATTGCAAAGAGAATCTCCGTTGCGCTCGGTAGCAGGCTGACGATCCGCACGCTATTGACCTTGGGCGAGTGAGTATCCGCGCTCCCCGTCGAACGTATAGAGTCCTTCGGTTTTGATGACGTCGAAACCGGCAGCGGAGAGCGCACCGATCAGATCGGCGACGCGTTGACCGGAAAACGGTTTGCCTTCGAAACGTAGCGACCACTGATCGCTCCAGAAGGTATCGGGATTTCCGTCGGGCCACACCTTACTGCCGCGATTTGCGATGACAACCAGCTTCGCTCCATCGGTAGCGATGCTTTTCGCACGCGAAGCAATTTCGTCGGGATTACCGTTGCGTTGATCGATAAAAATATCGACCCCGACGTGTTCTTTTTTCGGCGGCGCGCCGCCGGGGCGAATCGAAAGATCCATCGCGACGCCGACTGCGTAACGCGCCGGCGGTAGAACCTGAGGCTCGCGTCCGAGGCGAGCGATGACTGCGTCGGCAAATTCACGCGTGCCGACCTTTTCCTTCGACACCCCCTCTTTGTAGATATCGTAGGTGTGGAGGCCGTCTTCGATCGTCGATAACCAGGCGTTATGAACGCGTTCGGCGACGTCGCCCTGGCCGATATGCACGAGCATCAGCAGCGCACCGT
>DAHUYY010000127.1 GCA_027306845.1 Vulcanimicrobiota bacterium
CGCGCGCGCGAGCGTCGCGACCGCACGCGTCTTGCCGACACCGGTGTCGGTGCCGGTCACAAAGATACGCAGTGCGCTCATGCCATCGCGGCGCGCAGGCGCTCGACGAGCAGGTCGACGTGCTCTTTGCGGTGATCGGCGCGGAGCGAGAGACGGAGGCGCGAGGAGCCGCGCGGTACGGTCGGCGGGCGAATCGCCGGAGCCTCGATACGACCTTCGCGCAACTTCGCCGCGACTGCAAGCGCGCGCTCCTCGCTGCCGAGGACGATCGGCACGATCGGCGAGAACTCCGCCGAGCTTGCCAAGCCGAGCGATGCGAGACCGGCATGAAGATGTGCGTAGGTCTCGCGCATCTCCGCACGCCGCCGATCTCCAAGCTCGCCTGCGAGCAGCATCAGTGCGACGCGCGCCGCCGTGGCAAGCGCCGGCGGCATCGCCGTATCGAAGATAAAACTCCGCGCGCGGTTGACCAGCAACTCGATCGCGTCGCTCGCTCCGGCGACGAAGCCGCCGAAGCAGCCGAAGGATTTCGAGAGCGTTCCCATGACGAGAATGCGCTCGTCATCGATACCGGCGGCGAGCCCCGCACCGCGCGGGCCGAGAACGCCGAGTGCGTGCGCTTCGTCGAGAATCAGGACGTCGTGCGCGGCGAGGAGCGCACGATAGCGGGCGACATCGATCGCATCGCCATCCATGCTGAAGAGACTCTCCGTCACGATCGCACGCGACCGACCGTCGCCGATAGGAGGGCGACCGTGCGCGTAGATCGCCCGTGGCGTGCGCGAGAGCCGCATGCCATCGATCCAACATGCATGATTGAGTTCGTCGGAATCGAGCCGATCGACGAGATCGCCGATCGTGGGTGCAACCCCGATCGCGGCGTGATAACCCGAAGAGAAGAGCAGCGCGCGTTCGCGCCCCAACCAACTCGCAAGCTCTTCTTCTAAGAGATAATACTCCCGGTGTCGCCCGCCGAGTAGGCGCGATCCCCCCGAACCGACACTCCGCGCTCGTCGCAGCGCTTCGACCACTTGCGGTTCGTGCGAGAGCGCTAAATAATCGTTGCCCGAAAAATCGATCGCATCGACGAACGGATGCCCATCGATAGAGCGGCGCCGATGCATGCTCTCGATCTGTGCGAGTTGTGCCCGCGCTCGCTCGAGGTAACTCATGGTCCGAGCTCCGCCGTCAAGGCGTCAAAAAAGGCGTCGACGTACTCTTCGCGCGCACAGAGCGGCGGGACGAGTTGAATGACATCGCCGATCGGTCGCGTGAAGTGCCCGGCCCGATAGAGCCCATCGGCTATGCGCCATGCGGGGCCGATCGCTCCGCGCGCATCGATTCGGTCGGCATGCACTTCGATGCCGACCATCGTACCGACCGCACGAACGTCGCGGACTAGAGCGTGCAAGCGCAACGAATCGAGCCGGCGGCGAATGCACGCCGTCAACGAAAGCGCATTGACGAGCGTTCGTTCTTCATCGAAGAGCGCCAGGCTCGCGAGCGCTGCGGCGCATGCAATCGGGTTTCCAGCATAGGAATGGCCGTGAAAAAGATGTTTGTATTCTCCGTATTCGCCGAGAAATGCGTCGTAAACGCGATCCGTTGCCAGCGTCGCCGAGAGCGCGAGCGCGCCGCCGGTCAATCCTTTCCCGAGCACGACGAGGTCGGGGCGGATCGGTGCTTGTTCGAAGGCAAACATCGTACCGGTTCTCCCGAACCCGGTCGCAATTTCATCGCAAATGAGGAGCGGCGTCATCTCGGCGAGCGGCTGATAACGATGTCGCGAAACCGTTCGCATACCCGCGGCCGCCTGTACCAACGGTTCGATGATCACGGCAGCGATATCGTCGGCTGCAATATCTGCCGTTCCGAGTTCCAGCGTTTGGAAAGTGATGGCAGAGAAGCGTTGGTTAAAGAGTGCGATGTTCGAGCAACTCATCGCGCCGACGGTATCCCCGTGATAGGCATCGCGCAATCGAACGATGCGATTTCGTTGCGGCTGGCCGACGTTCTGCCAATATTGAATCGCGATTTTAATGGCGGTCTCCACCGCGCTCGCACCGTCGGAGGCGAAGATGGCGTGCCCCATGCCGGTGAGCGCGCAGATGCGTGCGGCGAGCGCCTCGGCAACGGGGTTGCTCGCCCCCAGCGCGGTCGCATGGTCGAGTAGGTGGGCCTGTTTTGCAATCGCTTCGGCGATGCGCGGGTGGCAATGGCCGTGAATCGTCGTCCAAATCGAGCTCACCGCATCGAAGATGCGGGCGCCCCCTTCGTCGTAGAGCCAACTTCCCTCACCCCGCACGAAGCGGCGCAGGTGCGCTTCCGGGGCGTTCATCTGGGTAAAGGGGAGCCAATGGTGGCCGGTGCCGAGCATCACCGTCGCCTGTACCCGCCGGAAACGCCGCACCCCTTGTGCGAGCATGAGTGCCGCACCCCGGAGGCGTACCTTCAACGGGCATGAAACCCGAGGTCGTCATTGTCGGCGCCGGCCCCGTCGGCTGCTCGCTCGCGCTAGGGCTCGCCCACCACGGTGTGCGCTCCCTCATCATCGAGCGCTCGCGCGAGATCGCTCGGGAATCGCGCGCCTTGGTGATCTGGCCGCGAACCGCCGAGTTGCTGCGCGACTGGAGCGCCTGGGAGCCGCTGCTGGCGGCCGGAAGGTTTACGACGGTTTTCACGCCGCACGACGCGACGCGGGATGAAGCTCTGCTCTCGATCGATTTTTGCGATATCGACGACAGCGTGGAGAGCCCGGGTGTGCTCTTTATTCCGCAGTACGACACGGTGCGAATCCTGCGCGAACGAGTCGAGGCGAATCCGCTCTGCGAGCTACGCTACGACGAAGAGGCGGTCGGTCTCGAACAGGACGAGCGCGAAGTACGGCTGCGCACGCAGGGGGAGAACGGTGGTACGACATTCACCGCGCCCTTTGTCGTCGGCGCGGACGGCGCGCATGGATTCGTACGGCACGCGCTCGGTTTTTCGCTGCAGGGAGCGACCTACTCGACGCGCGTCGCGATCGCCGATATTGGAATCGAGAGCCACGGGCGCACCTATCCATCGCCGCGTATCGCACTCGACGCACCGGGGCTCCTCGTCGGCATCGAGTATGCACCGGGCATCTGGCGTACCATCGCCTCGGTCGCGCCGAGCACCGGCGACGACGCCGCACTCGCACCGGAGGCACACGCCGCGCGCATCGCCCATCTCTTCGGCGAGCAGGCACGCTCCGCGCAGGTCTATTGGAGCAGTCTCTTTCGCATCCACCGTCGCCACGCACCGAACTTTATCTCCGGGCGCGTTGCGCTGGCCGGAGATGCAGCGCACCTCAATAGCCCGGCGGGCGGCCAAGGTATGAACGCCGGCATTCCCGATACCGCGAATCTCGCCTGGCGCCTCGCCTGCGCATTACGCTCCTCGCAATGCGCGCAGGCGTTACTCGTCGGGTACGATATCGAACGCCGCGAGATGCAGAACGACAGCATCGAGCGCACGACCGATCTTGCAACGCGGCTCGCCGTCTATGCACCGC
Source organism: Vulcanimicrobiota bacterium (assembly GCA_027306845.1). Lineage (GTDB taxonomy): Bacteria > Vulcanimicrobiota > Vulcanimicrobiia > Vulcanimicrobiales > Vulcanimicrobiaceae > JABEUX01. The sequence goes on from DAHUYY010000127.1 coordinate 3,536, forward strand.
CGTCGTTGAAGCGGCTCGCGTTTGCATGGATGCGCCGAAGCCTCCGCGCACGCGGTATGCGCAGAAAGGCGTGCCGGACGTTGGGAATGCTCGACGGCCGCTACACGCGTTCGCCCGATGTCGATACCTCGCATCCGCTCGCCGGGCGACGGATCGGCGACGTCGCCCTCGACAACGGTCGGCGAATTAACGAAGAGCGGCGCGGGCGCGCGGCATTGCTCTGCTGCGGCGGAGCGCAGATCGAAGGAGTTACATCGCTCGCACTCGCCAAGCCGCCGAAGCGCTGGTTGCTCAAACATCCAAGCGCGATCGTCATTCGTCCCGACGGGTTCGTCGCAGCGGTTATTGAAAAGCCGACCCGCGAGCGCGTCGAGACGATGTGGAAGCGGGCGTTTTGCTGCGCATCGCCCTTGCCCGGAACCGAGACGCCGTGACGACGCTCTTCATCATCGCGATGCTCGTCGTCGTGCTCTCGCTGGCGGCAACGGCGTATATCGCCGTCAAGGCCGATATTCCGCCGGTACCGCGGGTCGCGCGCTTCGCATTAGAGCTTACGGTCTTCGCCGTCGGGATCGTCGTACTCGATCGCGCGGTCGCCGGATTTCACCTGAACATCGCACCGATCGGCCGCGACGAAGGTGCCGCTATTCTCGCGGCCTATGCGTTGCTGACCGTCATCCCGGCTCTGAGGCGCCTTCATGATACGAAACATTCTCGTTAGACGAATTCTTTTTTCGGGGATCGTCGGGTGGATCGGCATAGATATCTACATGTCGGTGCTGCTCTCGCTCCAGCACGCCGCGACGCCACTCCAACTCTTTCAATGGGATGCATCGAACGCGCTCGGCGCGGCGGCTTTTTCCGAGGGCTTTGCCAGCGCCCTGCTCGGCCTCTTTTTCGATCTCGTCGTCAGCCTCGCGTGGGCTGCACTTTACGTCATGCTCTTCGAGCGAAAGGAGCGCGCGGAGCGATCGTTTCTCTTGCGCGGTATCCTCTTGGGTGCCGTCGTGATGGTCGCCATGCGCTGGTTGGTTGTCCCGCTCGGGCACGCCGTCTCCCCGCCGGCGACGATTTCGAGCATCGCAAATCTCCTTGCGGCGCATATTCTCTCATTCGGCATTCCAATCGCCTATGTAACGGCGCGAATTCGTAGCTAATCTGCGCGCGGGTTACGCCGTTTCGATCCGCTCTTCAATCGAGACGTTGTAGAGGAACAAGAACTTGCCCCACTCGTCGGGCAGGGTATTGCGCTTGACCTGAATCCACGGAATATACTTCGGCTGGCGCGGTTTGCGCTGCAGATCCATGTTCGCTTCGGTCGGCGTGCGGTCGTTCTTGCGATTGTTACAGCGCATGCACGCGCAGACGAGGTTCTCCCACGTCGAAGGGCCGCCCCGCGATTTCGGCACGACGTGATCGACCGTCATCAGTCGGTCGCCCTGCTTGCCGCAATATTGACAGGTGTGATCGTCGCGAATCAACACGTTCTTCTTCGTTAATGCGACGCGTTGACGCGGGCGGCGAATATAGTAAAGCAGCCGAATGATCGACGGCATCCGCATCGCGAAATTCGCCGTATTAATCCGCCGGTCGCGGTCGTGAACGATCTCGGCCTTCCCGGCAAAGATCATCTTCACCGCGCGCTGGAACGACGTGACGTTGATCGCCTCATAGGTAAAGTTGAGAACGAGTACTTCGCTCATTTCCAACCCCTCAAAAAAGCAAAAAAGCGAGACACGTTACGCGTCTCGCTTTCGAACGTACAGCAACCTGATATCGGTGAGCATCTGTACGAGCGCCAGGCGTTCGTCGCTACTCAACCTCTCCTTTACCCTTTCGAACGCAAGACTCGCAACGTCGATCGCGATTTCGGCCGAGGGCGGGTCGGCAGGGCGTTCGGGGCTCTCGCTGAGATACGCATGCGCCGAGAGCATGAGGGTCGTAATGGTTTCGAGCAGCATGCGGTCGACCGTCGGCATCTCTGCCCGGTCCGCCGAGTCAACCAGTTCCCTACTGGGCGCCTCTTGCTGCGACACGATGGGGTCTCTCTTTCGCGACAGCAAGAGAGCGCCCCTACAGGTACGGCTTTAGGGCGCGAGCATCTCCAAGAAGTAGCGATGCACCCGCGGGTCGGCGGTTAGTTCGGGGTGGAAACTCGTGCCGAGCACCGAGCCCTGCCGTACCATCACGCCGTGCCCGCCGAAAGAGGCGAGCACCTCCACGTCGGCCGCCGCGCTTTCGATCCAAGGAGCGCGGATAAAGATCGCCGGAAAGGGCTCTGCTCCGAGCGCCGGGATCGCGAGATCGACCTCCGCGGAATC
>DAHUYY010000128.1 GCA_027306845.1 Vulcanimicrobiota bacterium
GAACTCCTCGCCCTTCTTCTCCTCCGCGGCGGCGCGGACGATATCAATGAGTGCTGACAGTGGAAACCTTCCCTTTCATGTGTGAGAACGTATCCAATGCGGCTTTCGTCCTCGGAGCGATCTCGTAACCTCGGCTGCGGGAATACGCGACCGTCCGTTCGAGCGTAGCATACATCGCCGCATCGAGATCCTCCATTGCCAGCTCCCAGAGCTGCCCGCGCTCGGCAAAATCGCGCTTCGGTTCGAGTGCGTCGGCGAGATAGAGCACCCGGGCGAGCGGCGACATCTGCGCGGCGCCGAGGGTGTGCGCGGCGACGGCATCGGCGATCTCGGAATCGCGCACCGCGAAGCGTTCGCTCGCGAGCATCGCACCCAAGGGTGCATGCAGCACGATGGGATTGCGTCGCTCGAAATCGTCGACCGGATAGTTGCGGCGGGCGGCCTCCTCGAGCAAGCGCGATGCGGACCACAGTCGCCCGAGATCGTGCAACATTCCTGCGGTGCGGGCGCGCGCAGCATCGAGGCCGTGCCGCATCGCTAAGAGCTCCGCGCAGCGCGCAACGCGAATGCAGTGGTCGGCGCGCTCTCTCTGGCCGATCGCCGAACGCATCTCGCGCGCGATCTCCGTGTAGCGATTCATCGAAGTTTCGCGCGCAGTGCGTCTAGGCGCGCACGATAGAGCTCGCCCTGAAGGTTGCCGGCCCACATCACCAGCGCGCTTTCGTTATTATCGCTATAGTACGATTTTCGCGTGGTGACGGTGGTAAAACCGTATTTTTGATAGAGTTGCTGCGCCCCGACGTTGCTCTCGCGTACCTCTAAGGTCATCCACGCCGCTCCGAGTTCGATCGCCTTGTCGAGAAGATGCAACAACAAGCGCTCGCCGTACCGGCGACCGCGCAAATCCGGGTCGACCGCGATGGTCGTTACGTGCGAATCTTCGAGAATCACCCAGATGCCGCCGTAGGCGACGATGCGCGAACCGACGCGTCCGACGAAATAATGAGCGAGTTTATTGGAGCGCAGTTCGTTGGCGAAGGCATCGTGCGGCCACTGCGTCGAGAACGAGAGCAGTTCGATACGCGTGACGGCATTGATATCTTCCAACTGCATCGCTTCGATCAGCAGCGGCTCGGGCACCGAGGCGTGCGCGGGGTCGAGATCGAGCTTCACGCGCGCGTCGGAACCTTCGCGGCGGGCGCTTCGCCGTAATCGGCGACGAGCGCGTGCGGTGAGGCGGCGGCGGGCATGGCGCGTGCGAGGCGCGCGAGCGCGAGGACGGGCGATGGAACCGGCGGTAACGAGAACACGGGCTGCCCGCGTTCGGCGAGCAGGGGCGCGACGCCCGCCGTCGCCCCGGCGAGCGCCAACGGCTCCAAGAGGGCCTGCGGCAGCAATGCCGCGAGCGTGGCGGCGAGCTCCCCCGAAGCGCGTCGCTCGCCGGCGAGGCTGCACAGGCGCGCCGAGATGATTCCGGGGCGCCCTTCGACCACCGTCAGCCGCGGCAGCTGCCTCGCCCCGGCCTCGAGCACGTCGAACGAGGAGAGGCCGACCAACGGGAGATTCCATGCCAGGGCGAGCGCCTTCGCGTAACTTAAGGCGACGCGCAGCCCGGTAAAGCTGCCGGGGCCGAGGCCGACGGCGATACGGTCGATCTCGCCCGGCGCGAGCCCGCCCTCGTCGAAGAGCGCGGAGATCGCGGCGAGCCCGCCTTCGAGCGCTTGGTTTGCATCGACGCGACGCTCGGCGAGCACGCGATCCTCGTCGAGCAGCGCGCACGCGAACGCACCGAGCGCCGCATCGACGGCGAGCAGCCTCATCTCGGCGGCTCGACGACGAGCGTGCGCGGCTCGTCCCCCGCCCCGGCGATCTCGACGCGATAGAGACGCTGCGGCAAGAGCGGAGCCAGGTGCTCGGGCCACTCGACGAGCACGATCGCACTGCCGTCGAACGCTCCCTCGAGCCCGCTCTCGGCGAGCTCGCCGGGGCTTTCGATGCGATACCCGTCGAGGTGCTCGATGGGAACGCGACCGGCGCGTTCGTAACGGTGGCGCAGCGTGAACGTCGGGCTCGCCACCTCTTCGTGCCCCTGAATCGCGCGAACGACCGCGCGCACGAAGCGCGTCTTGCCCGCGCCGAGCGGGCCGTGCAGTGCGACGACATCGCCCGCGTGGAGATGCCCGGCGAAAGCAGCGGCGAAGGCATCGAATGCGGCGATGTCGCGGCAAGTCTCGCGTGAGGTGGCGTCGAAGGCGCTCGCGGTGAACTTCACTATTCCGGCTTCCTTCGCCGCCGAAGGCTGGGCGTCCTGAGCGAGGATCTCGCGGGCGCGCTCCATCAACGTTTCGAGAGCGCGCTGACGACGCTCGAGGCGGATTTCGCGCGTGCCGGTGAGGCCCTCCACACCGATCTCGCCGAGATCGAGGCCCGCTCGCAACCGTCGCCCCCCGAGCCGCCCGATCGCGCCGAAAACAGCACCGCGGCGGCCGCTCCCGCCGCACAGCGGCCGCCCGACGACGGGGGATCGCGCGTGAATTTCGACGAGGACGAACCTGCCTCGGTCGTTCAGTTCGACGAGCTACCAACCTGGGAAGAAGGCACGTAAACCGCGAAGGTACCGGGATTGTGTCGGTGGCGTCTTCGACGTCACTCTAGCATCTGCACGCCGGAGTCAACCGTAAGCCTTGAGTAACGAGCACATTCAAACGGTCAACGTCGAAGACGAGATGAAGGAGAGCTATCTCTCCTATGCGATGTCGGTCATCGCCTCGCGGGCATTGCCCGACGTTCGCGACGGCCTCAAACCCGTCCAGCGCCGCATTCTCTATGCGATGCGCGAGATGGGCTTCGACCCAAGCAAACAGCACCGTAAATGCGCCGGTATCATCGGTGAAGTCTTAAAGAGCTACCATCCGCACGGCGATCAGTCGGTCTACGATGCGCTCGTTCGTCTCGCGCAAGATTTTACGCTGCGCTACCCCTTGGTCGACGGCCACGGGAACTTCGGCTCGATCGATCCCGATTCTCCCGCTGCATACCGTTACACCGAGGCTCGGCTCGCGCGCCTCGCGCTCGATCTCCTCGCAGATATCGATAAAGAGACCGTCCCGTTTACCCCGAACTTCGATAACCAGAGCACCGAACCGGCGGTTCTGCCGGGGCGTTTGCCGCAGTTGCTCGTCAACGGCTGCAGCGGTATCGCCGTCGGCATGGCGACGAACGTTCCGCCGCACAACCTCGGCGAGATCGTCGATGCGGTCGTCGCGATTCTCGATAACGAAAACGTCACCGACGACGAGCTCTGCGATATCGTCAAAGGGCCCGATTTCCCCACCGGCGGCACCGTCCTCGGGCACGAGGCGATCCGCCAGGCGTATAAAACGGGTCGCGGCTCGATTCCGATTCGCGGCAAGGCCGAGATCGTCGAAGAAAAAGGCCGCCACAAGATCATCATCACCGAGATCCCCTACCAAGTCTATAAGAGCCGCATCGTCGAAGCGATCGCCGAAGCGCACGCCGAAAAGAAAATCCAAGGTATCGCGCGTCTCGACGATTTGAGCAACCGTAAAGGTATGCGCGTCGTCGTGGAATTACAGAAGAGCGCAACGCCGAAAGTCGTGCTCAACCAACTCTTCAAACACACGCCGCTGCAATCGAGCTTCGGCTTCAACATGCTCGCGCTGGTGCCGGCGGGCGCGCCGAAAGCCGACGGGACCACACCGCTGGAACCGCAGGTGCTCAACCTGCGTCAGTTGCTCGACCACTACATCACGCACCGCAAAGACGTCATCCTCAAGCGCACCGCCTACGATCTCCGCAAAGCGCAAGAGCGCGCGCATCTGCTCGAAGGCTATCGCATCGCGCTCGATAACATCGACGAGATCATCGCGCTCATCCGCAGCAGCGATTCCACCGACGAAGCGAAGGGCAAACTTGTCGCGCGCTTCTCGCTCTCGGAGATCCAGGCGCAAGCGATCGTCGATATGCGTCTGCGCACCCTTACCGGCCTCGAACGCAAGAAGATCGAAGACGAATATCTCGAGATCATCAAAACCATCGCCGATTTAGAAGATGTTCTCCGCAGCCCGCGCCGCGTCGCAGCGATCGTCAAAGAAGATGCGCTCGATCTGAAGAAGCGTCACGGCGACGAACGCCGTACCCTCGTGCTTCCCGCCGAAGACGAGATCTCGGTCGAACAGCTCATTCCGAATACCGACGTCGTGGTCACCTATACCGACGGCGGCTACATCAAACGCGTTTCGGTCGACACCTTCCGCACGCAGAACCGCGGCGGCCGAGGCGTTACCGGCATCTCCAATCTCAAGCGCGAAGATGTCGTTCGGAACTTCTTCGCGACGAAGACGCACGACCACGTGCTCTTCTTCACCAACAAAGGCCGCGTCTATCGTTTGCGTGCGTACGAAATTCCCGACACCACGCGGCAAGCGCGGGGCACCGCGTTGGTCAACCTCCTCACCCTTCCGCCGGGCGAACAGGTTACCGCCTGTTTCCCGATCGACACCTTCGAAGGCGATAAATCGCTCGTCATGGTCACCACGCACGGCGTTATTAAGAAAACGAAACTCGAAGAGTTTTCCAACGTGCGCCGGAACGGCCTCAACGCCATCAACCTTGACGAAGGCGACGAACTGCTCGCCGTCGATCTCGCGACGGGAACGCGCGATATCATTCTCTGCACGCGCGCCGGCATGGCGGTACATTTCAACGAACGAAATGTCCGCGCGATGGGGCGCAATGCGCGCGGAGTCAAGGCGATGACGCTGGAGAGCGGCGATGAAATTATCGCGATGGATGTGATCGAAGACGAGCGCAAAGAAGTATTGCTCGTCACCTCGCAGGCCTTCGGAAAACGCACGCCGATCGACGACTATCGCCACACCTCGCGCGGCGGCAAAGGCGTGAAGGCCTTTGCAAAGGAGCGCGAAGATATCGGCCGCGTCGTCGACCAAATTATGGTCGCCCCCGAAGACCAACTGCTCATGATCACCTCGGGGAACCAAGTGATTCGCATCAACGTCAAAGATATCCGGAAGGCCGGGAGGGCGACGAAGGGCGTTCGCCTGCAACGCCTCGGCGAAGGTGACGAAGTGATCGCAATCACGAACCTCGGCAAGCAGGCCGAACTTATTACCGGCATCACCGGGGAGCCGACGCAGACCGAGCTGGCATAAGGCTCGGTCGCCCGGCTCGTGCAACCAGGCACCGCGAACGCGCGGTTGAAGCATCGTAGAAAAAGGAGTCTATCGTGAGTGCAATAGCTGAAGTCAGCCAAGCAAATTTTCAGAACGAGGTCCTGGGGAACAACCAGCCGGTACTCGTTGATTTCTGGGCGCCCTGGTGCGGTCCGTGTCGCATGCTCTCCCCGGTTGTCGAAAAAGTCGCAGCAGCTCATGAGGGCAAAGCGAAATTCGTCAAACTCAATACCGACGAAAATCCGTCGCTGAGCGGGCAGTACGGCGTCTCGGGCATCCCCTGTCTGATTCTCTTCAAGGGCGGCCAGGCCGTCGATCGCATCGTCGGATACGTGCCTGAGGCACAGATCAGTTCGATGCTCGCCCGGCACCTGAACTAAGCTCCACTGCGAGCAGCGGTGAACGAAAACGCGATGCGCGGCCTTCCGGCCGTGCATCGTTTGCTTTCCGACCCGGCGGTCGCCGGGTACGAGGCCTCACTGGGGTACGAAGCGGTCAAGGCGATCGCCCAGGGTGCGCTCGAACGCGCGCGCGCGGCGCTCCTCGCCGGGCAACCCTTCGATCTCGAACGCACGCTGCTCGCCGATCTCGAAGGGGCCGCCGCCGCACAACTGCAGCCGGTCGTGAACGCAACCGGACT
>DAHUYY010000129.1 GCA_027306845.1 Vulcanimicrobiota bacterium
CTCGTCGCAGATCTCGCGCAATCCTCGCAAGAAACCGGTCGGAGGGAGAATGACGCCGCCTCGCCCCTGGATCGGTTCGACGACGAGCGCGCCGATATCGTCGCGCGCACGTAGCGCCGCACGGACGCCTTCGAGCGCCGGTGCGGCATCGTCGTCGGCAGCATTTTTTGCGCGCGGATAATCGAGAAAGAGGGCATTCCCCGAAAGCGTTCCGGCGAACGGGTTTCGGAAGCGTTCGATGCCGGTAACCTCGAGCGCGCCGAGGCTCAGGCCATGGTAACCATTGCGAAAACTCGCGTGCCCTGATTTTCCCGTCGCGAGCATCGCCGTTTTCAAGGCCACCTCGATCGCTTCGGAGCCGGAGGTCGCGAGGTAGGTGCGGCTGAGGCCCTTGGGGACGATCGAAGCGATGCGCTCCAGCAGTTCGATGCGAACCTCGCTTGGGTGAACGTCGCCCATGCTGTGTGCGAGTCGCACGACCTGATCGGCAACGGCCGATGCAACGTAGGGATTGCTATGCCCGATCGCCGCGACGCCGAATGCCGAGGTGAGATCGAGAAACTCGTTTCCATCGACGTCGGTGACGATCGATCCGAGCGCCGATTCCCAGACCACGGGGAAGTGCTCCTCAATCGCGGTCACGTTGCGCGATTCGTGCAAGCGCAGCCGCGCGAGCAACTCGGTGCTGCGCTTTCCGGGAATGGGCCCGCGCACGTTTTCCAGTGGTTCGCTCACTCGCGCTCTCCGTCAATATCGAGAAAGCGGACGTACTCGGCGATCCGAGGGCGCCCACCATGGTGTGCTTGTATCGGCGGGCGCTGCATCTCGCCGAGCGAAGCGATGCGAGCGGCACCGATACGCGAGGCTATTTCCGTGTAGGAGCGCGGAGTCCCGGTAACGCCCAGAGATTCGATCGGCAATGCGTGGCGCTCGACGTAGGCGACGATCTCCTCGGAAGAATCGACCGGTATCAATGCGACCGTTCGTGGTAAGAAGATCGGGGGCTCCTGCGCCGGCGGGTCGAGCAGCACGAGAAAATGGAGCCGCTCGTCGCAATACGCCGCGCCGCGCCCGGCTGCCGCGCGAAAAGCGGCGAGGTTCCGTTGCTGGAGCATCGCGGCACGGCTCGAAGCCGAACGCTCCCCGACCGGGAACTCGTTCGTAGCGCTCTCCATTGCGGCGGAAAAACGCTCGGCGAGCACGCTTGGGTGGCAGGCGCCTCGTTCGAAGAAGAGGGCGTGTAGGCTCATGCATCCCTCGCCTTCGTAAAGGCTCGCATCGCGGGCGGCACCTTCGAGGGCGGCGGTAAGCTCGGCGGGAGCATTCTGCGCCGATGCGTCGAGAAAACCGATACTCGTTCGCGAACCGAAACCGATGGTGCGGGCATCGGCCGCACGCTCTCGCGCCACACTGGCGATCGTTTCATCGCTTCCGAAAACGACGATGAGGCGAGCCCCCTGCAAGCGCGAACTTCCGTGGCGTCCGTCCCAGTGCGCGACGCGAAGTGCCCGCGCAAATGCCTCGTGTTCTTGGGCGAGGCTCTCGGAAAACGCGGCGACGAGCCGATCTTCGCGATCCTTGACGACGACGTCGTTTTTCGCACAGAGCGCAAAACACATCGCCGGAATCGCGACGCCGATCGTGGTGCGACTGGAGAGAATTGCTATGCGTCCGAGCGGACGTATCCGTGCCGTAGCTCCGTCGAGTGCGGCCGGATCGCCGAGTTCCCGCGCGATCGTCTCCAACAGCGCATCGGTGCGGAGCTCGCCAAAGAGCGCGTCGAGCGCAAAATCAACTGCGGGGATGCTATACCCGGTTCGCTCGACGATATCGTTGGTGGCGCGTACGCGGGGTGGAAAATCTGCGTCAGACCAGCGCAGCGCGGCATCGCCGATCGCCGCGGCAATCGTACGCACCGGAATCGCGGAGAGCGCGGTCACGAACGACGAAGATCTTCTGCGTCGAGCGAGCATCCGCGTAGCGAAGCGCCCTGCTCGCGGCCGAAAAGGAGGATCCCGTCGTCGACGGCTGCACCGAGATCTTCGGTAAGGACGGCGAGACAAGAGCTGCGATTTGCAAGATCGATGTGCGCGAGTGCGCCGATGGTTCCCGGGGCGCAATCGCGCTCGCGTTCGTCGAGAATGCGCGTACGAAGCCACGGTGGGGCGACTTTTACGCGATGCATCGCCCCGGCAAAGGATCGCTCCGATCCGGGTAGATCGTAGTATTGGGAACAGAGTTCGCTCATCCCGTACTCCGCAACGATCTGCTCGGATGCGATCCCAAACGCGCGTATCGCGCGCGCGTAGAGCTCTTCGCGAGCGACGACGCGCTCGCGTCCCTTGAAGCCGCCGGTCTCCATGATCCGCGAGCCTGCCGGAAGCGTGAGGTGAATGTCGCGCTCTTCAAAAACTTCGAGAACATGGAGGAGCGAGAAGGCCGTGGTAGCGATGCAGAGCGGCTGCGCGCGCTCGCACGCGTCGCGGGCATCGGCGGTGAATGCATCGACGAGCAGTCGATCCTCATCGAGGTACCAGCCCGTCTCGCCATCGCCGAATTGCGAGGCGACGCGGCCCATCATATACCCAAGCGATGAATGTGGGCGTTGTGCGGGGTTGGGGACGAGCAGCAGGTAGCGTAACCGCGCGCCGTCACGTAAGATCGCGCGTTCGAAACCCGCAAGGAGCGAGGCATCGTAGAGTCGACGATTTTCGAGGTAATGTCGACTCGGGGCTCCGAGGGTAGTGCCGCTGCTCTCAAAGACCAATTCGGCGCTTCCAACGGGAAATGCGGCGATCGCCGCTTCTTTGAAGGCGCGGGCCGGCAGCGGCGGGATCGCACTCCAGTGCGGTGGTAGTGCGTTGAGCGAGATTCCGTAACCCGCGCAGTACGCCGCATATGCCGGGTCGTAGCGCAGTTGATGGGTGAAGAGGGCGATGGCGAGATCGTTGAACTCCGCCTCGGTCAACGCGCGTCCGTGGCGGTGCCACCCTTCGATCGTCGCGAGAACGAGCGAATCGAGTTCCTCGGCCTCGCGTTCGCGGCTCACCGAACTCCGGCGCGGCGCGAGGTGATGATGCCGCTGTTGAGCCCCGCCGTTGCGAGCCCGCCGTTCGAGCGCGCGATCTCGACTTTTATGCAGCGATCGACGACGACGTCGAGGCCGGCGGCATCGGCACGCGCGATTGCTTCGTCGTTGATGACGCCGTACTGAAACCAGATCGCCTTCGCACCGACGGCGATGCTTTCATCGACGACGGGAAGCACGGAGGCGGGGTTGCGAAAGACATCGACGATATCGGGCGCGCCGTTTGCGCGAGCGTACTCGGCGAGCGAGGGGTACGCGCGGATGCCGTCGATCTCTTCGAGCTTCGGATTGATCGGTGCGATCGAGAAAAGCCCGCCGGTGCGCACGAACGAGAAGACGGTGTAACTGGGGCGCAACGGATCGCGCGATGCACCGACCATGGCGATCGTTTTGCTGCGCGCCAGCAATTCGCGAATCTCTCCGGGCTGGGTGAGAATCATCGGCGCACCCCATTACCGGAACGCGCTCGCACCAGCGCCTGGTCGATATCCCAAATGAGATCCTCGCGATCTTCGAGGCCGACCGAGAGACGGATCGTCTCCGGCGCCACGCCCGCGGCGAGCATTTCCTCATCGCTGAGTTGGGAGTGCGTGGTCGATGCGGGGTGGATAACGAGCGATTTTGCATCGCCGACGTTGGCAAGATGGCTCCATAATTCGAGCGCGTCGATGAAGCGGCGACCGGCGTCGCGTCCGCCGCGAATGCCGAAAGTGAAGACCGAGCCGGCGCCGCGCGGAAGATAGCGGGCGGCGAGCGCGGCGTCGGGGTGCGAAGGCAAACCGGGGTGGCGTACCCATTCGACATCGGGGTGCGCTTCGAGGTGTTGCCCGACCGCGCGCGCGTTGGCAACGTGTCGTTCCATACGCAGCGGGAGGGTCTCGAGCCCTTGTAAGAGCAGCCATGCATCGTGTGCGCCGAGTTGCGCGCCGACATCGCGAAGAATCTCGGCTCGCAGGCGCATTAGGAACGCATACTCTCCGAATGTTTCGGTGAATACTTTCCCGTGATAGCCACGACTCGGTTCGGAGAGCAACGGAAAGCGAGCAGTTCCGTAATCGAACCGCCCCGCATCGACGACGACTCCGCCGACGGTAGTGCCATGGCCGCAGATAAATTTCGTCGCCGACGCGACGACGATATCGGCGCCGAATTCGATCGGTCGGCAGCAATAGGGTGAGGCAAACGTATTGTCGACGACCAGCGGAAAGCCGTTTTGGTGAGCGAACTCGGCGAGCGTATCGAGATCGGCGATCGAACCGGCCGGGTTGCCGATCGTTTCGACGAAGAGCAGTTTTGTTTCGGGACGAAGCGCGGCGCGCATCGCGTTCGCGTCCGAGCTCGGCACGAACGTGACGGCGATCCCCATGCGTTCGAGCGTTATCGAAAATTGGGTAACCGTTCCGCCGTAGACATTTTGCGAACAGAGAATGTGATCGCCGTTCCGGGCGAGCGCGAGAACGACGGCGAGCTGCGCGGCGAGTCCGCTCGAAAAAGCGACGGCACCGAGGCCGCCCTCGAGGCTCGCCATGCGCTCTTCAAACGAAGCAACGGTGGGATTGCTGATTCTGCTGTAGATATGCCCGTAGCCCCGCAGTGCGAAGAGTTCGGCCGCCTCCTCCGTGGAGCCGAAGACGAAGGCGGAGCTCTGGTAGATGGGCGCCGCGCGCGAACCGGTCACCGGGTCGGGCGGCGTCCCGGCATGGATGGCGCGCGTTGCAAAGCCGAAGGTACGGTCGTTCATTCTGCTTTAAATGTGCGCGCCTCCGCGGGGCTATGCCTGCTGCTATGCGGGAGTCGCCTCCGTCGGGGCGAAAACAGAGCGAGCATCTTCGTTTCTCCCCCCCAAACGCTAACGAGGTATCAGATTATCGTGGGAATGACCCTCACCGAAAAGATTCTTGCGCGCCATGCCGGGCTCGACCGCGTCGAACCCGGGCAGATCATCAACGCGAAAGTCGATCTCGTCCTGGCGAACGAACTCTCCGCAGCCGTCGCGATTAATGTCATGCGTTCGATGAAAGGCGCGAAGCGCGTTTTCGACCGCTCGAAGATCGCGCTCGTCGAAGATCATTTCGTTCCGGCGAAAGATGCGCAGTCGGCGAAACTCGCGCGCCAGATGAAAGAATTTGCCGCCGAGCAAGAGATCGAGCATTTTTTTGATGTCGGCCGCGGCGGAATCGAGCATGTCGTTCTTCCCGAGGAAGGGCTCGTCGCACCCGGCGAATTGATCGTCGGCGGCGATTCGCATACCTGCACCTACGGCGCGCTCGGAGCGTTCGCCACCGGGATGGGCTCGACCGACATCGCGGCGGCCTTCGTGCTTGGTGAGGTCTGGCTTCGCGTCCCTTCCACGATCAAAATTCTCTACGACGGAGCTCTGCAAGAGGGCGTCTACGCCAAGGATTTAATGCTGGCGACGGTCGGGAAACTCGGTATCGACGGCGCGACCTACCGCGCGATCGAATACCACGGTTCGACGATCGATGCACTCTCGATCACCGGGCGGCTGACGATGGCGAATATGGCGATCGAGGCGGGTGCGAAAAACGGAATCTTCCACGCCGATGAGAAGACGCTCGCCTTCGTGCGAGAACGCACCGATCGTCCCTTCGTCGTGGAGCGCGCCGACTCCGATGCGGCTTACGAACGGATCGTTGCCATCGATGTCGCCGCCCTCGAACCGCAGATCGCTTGCCCGCATACCCCCGATAACGTCC
>DAHUYY010000012.1 GCA_027306845.1 Vulcanimicrobiota bacterium
GTGCGCCGTCGCTTCGACGAGCGAATTTCCATTAATGCTAAAAAGTGCTATCGCTTCGCGCACGCCGTGAATCGCCAGCGCTACCGCGGCGACAAAGAGCAGCAACCCGACGAATACGAACATGATTCGTTCGCCGAGTGCGAGGAAACTTGCGAATCGGTCGAAGGTACCTACGCGGCCGCCATGTTCGAGGACTTCGCGTTCTTCGGGTTGCTGCTCCATCGCTGAGACCTACTTCGTGTAGGGCTTGACGACCTGCGAAAGCCGGTCGGGCACGCCTTTTATGCGTACCAGATGCGGATATCGAAGCCCGCCGGTGTAATCAATTTGCACCGAACGATAGACGTCGCTATGTTCGACCAAGAGCGTAATCGGCTGTTTGGTCTTTGCTGCGTCGCTAATGGCTTGTGCCAGCACCGGCGCGGTATAGCCGCGTCCGTTGACGGCAACGATACGCGTGTCGATTCCCAACGTTGCAATTGCAGCGGGCGAACCGAAGCGAACGTCGCCGATTTCGTCGCCGTTCACCGCAAGGCCGACCGAGTACCAAAAGTTATTCTTCGGCACCCAGAGCGTCGGCTTCGTGGTATAGACGAGCTTCCAACCATCTGGAGTGAAACCGTTTGCCGGGTGCGGCGCGATGTTATCGATCCACTTATGGAAAAAGCCCGTCCAGTTATACGGAAGTACCTTGTTGAGCCCGGCGATGATGTTTTTACGCGTGTAGGTAACGACGATCGGTCCGGTCGTTTTCCCTCCGAAAAACGCACGCGCAAAGGTATCGAGCGATTTTTTGTCATGCGTTTTCGCCCGGATAATGCTATCCGCGCGCAGCCACATGAGTGCGCCTTCAACGTAGAAATCGACGCTACGTCGCTCCGCATTGTAACCGTAGGGTGCGGCGTAAAGAAACGGCGCCGACGTTGCGGTATCGCCGAGCGTTCTCCACATACGCCCGGGCTCATTATCGTAATAGGCATACATCGCGGCGACTTGATTGGGCCACTGTTTTGCCGGGCGGATACCGTCGCGGAACGACATCACGTCGCCGTAATATTGCGTCATGCCTTCGTAGACCCAGAGTAACGAATCGTTATACGGAATCTGCAGGTTATCGGGATATAAGCCCGCCGGCATGCGATATTTTCCGTCCCACGAATGGTTAAACTCGTGCGAAAGCA
The DNA here is from genome assembly GCA_027306845.1 of Vulcanimicrobiota bacterium. Taxonomy (GTDB): domain Bacteria; phylum Vulcanimicrobiota; class Vulcanimicrobiia; order Vulcanimicrobiales; family Vulcanimicrobiaceae; genus JABEUX01. The sequence goes on from DAHUYY010000012.1 coordinate 1,182, forward strand.
AATCGCCTCCACGAACGAAGTTTTTATGGTTGAGGAAATACGAACCGGTCTCGCCGTCGTCGCTGGATTCGTGGTGTTCGATTCCTTCGCCGGGCATTTGGTCGGAGAGCGTTAGCAAAAAGTTGTAGTTGCGCCAGTGACGGGCGCCATACATCGCCATCATCTCGCGGACGAGTTTCGCGTAGTGCGGCTCGCCGATCTTCGCAGAATTCGCCTCGTGTTGAGTGTCGGCAAAGACATTGAGATACGCACTCGCGGTTCCTTGGTGCCAAATACGTTTCCGATAAACGTGCGTGCCGGCGTCGAGGGGCGAGTCGATGAGATGCTCGAGAGAGACTTCGTCGAAGGTGACGGTATCGCCGGAGCGACTGGCCCCGGTTAATGCCGTCGCGAACTTCCAGGCGGCGCCCGGCAATACAATCGACGGTTTAAAAAACGTGTCTTGAATCGTCCCGGTCGACGGGTAGAGCAAGTTTTGGTTCCACGTCGTGACGAACAAATTATGCGTCGCTAAGCGCGACGACGAATAGTGCCCGAAGGTCGCACCGAGATAGGTGAAGTGCACGTCGATAGCCGTGGCTCCGGCCGGCACGTCGAACTTAAATGCGAACATATCGAGCGGGTCGCGGCGCCACGGAATGCGTTTTCCGCCCGCGGTGATGACCAGCGACGAAACGTTGGCGATCGGGCCGACCGGCTGATGTTCGCCGGGAATCCATTTAGGATAGTACAGCGTCATTGGGCCCGGCGAAACCGGAATGACTTCATGGGTGAAGACGATGTTCTGCGTCGGCGCCTGCCGCGCATCGAGTTGGAGCTGGATCGGCTGAGTTGCCGCCTGTGACGGCGCGAGCCCCAGCAAACACAGCAACAGGGAGAGACCGAAGCCTCGAATCAAATGAGTGCGCATGCGAACGCGGTACGCGCTCGGCAGACGGCTCCCTGCTACGTGCGGGCGCGGAGCACGAAGTGGTAGGGGAATTCCGGCGCCTCGATCGGTTCGATGCGGGCGAATCCACGCGATTGCAGGCGAGCGACCGCTTCGTCGCGCGTGTGCGAATGCTCGCGCGGCGGGCCGACGGGGCGCTCGATTCCAGCCTCCCAATCGATGACGAGCATCCAACCTTCGGGCGAAAGCGCGGCTCGCACCGGGTTGAGATCGAGATCGGTCATTTCGTGCAAAACGTTCAGGAGCAAAATGCGGTCGGCGGGCGGGCCGGCAGGCGTGTCGCCGGTAACGACATTATCGTATTTGCCCTCGAGGCAGCGCTCGGCGATGATCCGTACGAAGCCCGGTTGCGTATCGACGGCGACGACGAAGGCATCGGGGTGCGCCTTAGCAATCGCAAAGGTGTAGCGACCGGTCCCCGCGCCGAGGTCGATGACACGGCCCTCGCGAGGAACCTCCAGCCGCCCGACGATCGCCGCGACGGGCATGTACTCCTCACGAGCGGGGTCGTCGAGCCGCGCGGCACGCTCGGGAGAGAAGAGTTCGGGCTGCCGGGCTCCGGTACGATCTTGAATGTCGCTCATCGCCGCCGGATTCGGCGCGAGAGGCTCGCGCTCCGTTTGCGAGCGAGTTTGCCCCCTTTCGAGCGCCACGCCGGAACGCCGCGCCGAAGCCTCGCGAGCGACCGCCCCCGCGCCGATCCGCAGGCTGCCGATATCACCGTCGCTGCGAGGTTTGACGGAGCGCTCGATGAGTTGAGGTTCAGATTCCCGTAAGCGAGAAAATCGCAATCGCACCCGGGCCGACGTTCACGGCGACCGATGGGCCGACTTCGTGCACGATAAAGGTTTTCGGTGGAAGTGAGAGTTTATCGTGTAACGCTTTCGCCATTTCATCGGCGAGCGCCGGAGCGTGCGTGTGCCCGATTGCAAAACGCGTCGCGGCCGCATCGGTTACATGACGCGTTGCGATATCGATAATCAACTCTTTCGCTTTATCGAAGGTACGCGTCTGCCCCGCCGTTTCTACGACACCGTCGCGCACTTGAAGAATGGGATTGACTTTTAAAACGGTGCCCAGCGCGACAATCGCTTTGTTCAATCGCCCGCTACGGCCGAGAAATTCCAACGTCGGCATAATTTGGTAGCCGTTCTGCGTGCTCTTTCCGCGTTCGAGCGCGGCGACGATATCCTTGGCGCTCGCGCCTTTCTTCGCCATCTCGCCGGCGACGTAAGCGAGCAACAGGAGGCCGCCGGAGAGCGTTCCGCTGTCGATGACGTGCACTTTCCCCGCGAAGCGCGACGCTGCAGCGAGCGCATTTTCGTAGGTCTTCGAGAGCTTGCTGGAGACGATCGGAACGACGCACTCGTCGCCCTTGTCCACGTGTCGGGAGAAGATCGCCGTGAAACCCGCCGCATCGAGCGGCTCGCTACTCGGCAGGTCCTTCGCGGCCGCCATGCGCGCGTAAAAACTCGCGCGGGTGATATCGACGCCATCGCGGAGACGCTCGCCGTCGATATGGATCCAGAGCGGCGCAACCTCGACGCCGAATTCGCGGGCTTGTTCGGCCGAGATATCGGCCGCGCTGTCGGTGATAATTGCTGTAGCCATAGGGGGCGCTCCTGACGCCGCGCTCGCCAGCTTCGCCCGCTCGCTGCGCCACTCATGCCCGGGGGGTTCCGCGCATCGATCCGCCGCTTGACGTCGGGCATCGCGCGCCTCGACGGGGCTTTCTCGGCGCTCGCCGACCCGACGCGTCGGGCGATCGTCGAGCGGCTGGCGCGCGGCGAACGCACCGTCGGCGAGATCGCCGCCGACTTCCCCGTCTCGGCGCCGGCAATTTCGAAGCACCTCCGCGTGCTCGAAGCCTCGGGGCTTCTGCTGCGCCGCATCAAGGGACGCGTCCACCACTGCACCCTCAATCCGCAAGTACTCGAGGAAACGGCGACGTGGATCGAGTCGCAGCGACGCTTTTGGAATGCGGCGGACGTTTCACGCACCGCGCGAGATGCGCGTCGCCGAAGCGAGCGCCGATCCCCGCGTCGAGCGCCTCCATCGTGTGAGGGTCGGGAACGGAGTTGCGAGCTCCGTTCCCGAGATCGTCCGGCAACGCCGAGGAAAGCCTCCGGCAATCGCCGTACGCTACGCTTCCACCATGAACGCCGAACCGAGCCCCCGCGAGATCATGACCGCCGTGCTCGATCTGCACGGGGCGGTCACCAATGGCTTCGCCATGGTCGAAAGCCGGCTCGATCGCGTCGAAAACCGGCTCGATCGCGTCGAAACCCAGCTCACCTCGGTCTCCGGGGAGGTCGCGGGGCTCCAGCGTTGGCGCGTCACCGTCGACGCCTGGCGTCTCACCATCGACGGCTGGCGTCTCACCGTCGACCGCCGGCTCGACCGCCTGGAGCAGGCCTATCACCGCTAGCGGATCGGGCTCCGCCCCCCCGCCCGCTTGCATGGCGCCCCCCGCCGTGCTATCCTCTCCGAGCCGAAGCAGCACCCTCGGAAGGGGGCGCTCACCGGATGCCTGCGGGCGATCCGGTCTTCACGTGAAGGAGCCGACGGTAGGTTCCATTGATGTGAGGTCGCTGAGGCGGCCTTTCTTCGTTTTTTTCGACTAGGAGTATCGCCATAGCACGACCGCTACGCGTCAACGAACAAATCCGCATTCGATCCGTCCGCGTCATCGATGACAACGGCGAGCAGCTCGGCGTCATGCCGACGGAGGAAGCGCTCTCGCGAGCGCGGACCGCAGGGCTCGATCTTATCGAGATTTCGCCAAACGCGCAGCCTCCGGTCTGCAAGATCGGCGATTTCGGGCGGCTCAAATACGAACAAGCGAAAAAAGACAAAGATGCCCGCAAGAAGCAGCGCCACGTCGATCTACGCGAAGTGAAGCTGCGCCCGAAGATCGAGCAACACGATTACGAGACCAAGGCCCGCATGGCCGAACGCCTCTTGCTCGATGGAAGCAAAATAAAAGTAACGATCATGTTCCGTGGCCGGGAAATTACGTATCAGGGCTTTGGAAAACGTTTGCTCGATCGCATGGTGGAGGATATGATGCCTCTCGCGCTCCTCGAACGCGAACCAAAACTCGAAGGCCGAAATATGTTTATGATTTTAGCGCCGCGCGCGACGCCGACGGGACCGCCGAAGTACTCCTCGATGAAGGAGCACGAACGCGCCCAACCCCCGGCACCGACTGCAAACGCTGAACAACCCAAGGAGTCTACCGATCATGCCAAAGATTCGAACCCACCGCGGAACGGCGAAGCGAGTAAAGATAACCGGGACCGGGAAAGTGATGCACCGACACCAGTTTAGCGGTTGCGGGCACATCCTTTCGAAAAAGACGCGTAAGCGCAAACGTAACTTCCGCAAGGATCAACCGACGTTTAAGGGCGATCTCAAACGCCTAGCGCCGACGATCCCCTATTTGGTGTAAGGAGGCTCTTCACACATGGCACGCATTAAACGCGGCGTTCACGGCCTCAAACATCGCCGCAAGGTTATGAAGCTCGTCAAGGGCTTCCGCGCCGCGCGTCGTCGCAACTATCGCGTTGCGAACGAAGCGCTGCTCCACTCCCTTGCCTACGCCTTCCGCGACCGTCGCGTCCGCAAACGCGATTTCCGCTCGCTGTGGATCAGCCGCATCAATGCGGCGGCTCGCCGCGAAGGCATGAGCTATTCGATGCTGATGAACGGCTTGAAGAAGTCGGGCGTCGCGCTCAATCGCAAGGCGCTTGCCGATCTCGCCGTCAACGACAGCGCGGCGTTCGGCTCGCTGCTCGCGGTCGCCAAAAAAGCGGTCAGCGCTTAAGCCTCGATCGACGGCTCTCCAAGCCCTGCCTGCACGCTCTGCAGGTGGGGCTTTTTCTTTCACTAATCAGCCGCAGAACGCCGCTTCCCAAAGGGGGTCACCATGGACTGCGAATCCCATCGTTGCGACCGCCAATCGTTTCTCGCACGCGCCGGGCTCGGAATCGCCGCCGGTGCACTCGCGCTACCGAGCATCACCGGAATCGCCGAGGCCGCCGGCACCGCGCCGCCCCCGATGGCCGCCGATGCGAAGGCCGGGCTCGAACGACTGCTGGCGGGGAATGCCCGCTTCGTCGCCGGGCACCCCACCTGTCCGCCGCTCACCCAGCGGCGCGCTGCGCTCGCCCACGGTCAGAGCCCGTACGCGATCGTGCTCTCGTGTTCGGATTCCCGCGTACCGGTCGAAACAATCTTCGATGAAGAACCGGGCAATATTTTCGGCGTGCGCATTGCCGGAAATTTTCTCGACGACAATGGCATCGGCTCGATCGAATACTCGGTCGCCGCTCTCAAATCGACGCTCGTCTTGGTGATGGGGCATTCGGGGTGCGGCGCAGTCAAGGCGGCGGTCGAAAACGTGAAGAGCGGCGCGATGCCGCCCGGGCATATCGCCGGTCTCGTGCGTGCGATCGAACCCGCCGCTAAAGCGAGCAAAGGGCACGCCGGAGACTGGCTGCACAATGCAATCGTGCAGAACGTGCGCGAGAACGTCGCCGCCCTACCGCACCGTTCGGCGATCGTCGCCGATGCGGTGCACAGCGGAAAACTTCGCGTCGTCGGCGCGCTCTACGATCTCGCGAGCGGAAAAGTTACGTTGTTGTAATCGAGATCACTTTTTTTGTAACCAGAGTAAAGCGAGCACCGTCTTCGCATCGGCGATCTCACCGCGCGCGATCATCGCCATCCCCTCATCGAGCGTCACGGCACGGACGTCGATGCGTTCGTCCTCGTCAAGCGACTGCAGACCTGCAGTGAGATCGCGCGCGAGCACGAGGTGCAGCACTTCGTCGCAGAAACCCGGCGTCATCGCAACGCTCGCGAGCAGTTCGAAGCGGGCGGCACGATAGCCGGTCTCCTCTGTTAGTTCGCGCGCTGCTCCTTCGAGCGGAAGTTCGCCCGCCTCGCATTTTCCCGCCGGAATCTCCCACATCGTCGCGCGCAACGGATGGCGGTATTGCCGCACCAGCAGCAGCTCGCGCTCCTCGCGCATCGCCGCAATCGCAACCGAACCCGGATGCTCGACGACATCGCACGCGAAGCGGTGCCCGTCGGCATAACGCAGTAGATCGGTGCGCACGCGAAAGACCGGGCCGCGATAGCGCTCCTCGCTCGATTCAACGACCGGCGCCGCGCCGGCGCCTTCTTCAGCAGCATTTCCCATCGTATCGGCAAGCATTAACGGAATCGGCGGCGCGGGCCTCGTACTCTCGACACTATCGTGAAACAGAACGCTCCGAACAACTCCTCGATCGGCACCGAGATCGCTTGGCTCCTCGGCTTCCTCGTCATCTTCGCGATCGCGCTGCTGCTGTTGAACATCTATCTCGTTCCCCATCACTTCAACGACAAAGTCGCCGATACGGCCGCCGGCGTGATCGCCGCAGTCGCGTACGTCGGGGCGCGTCGCTGGGCAATGCTCCGGACGAAACGCTAGGCGTGGAGAGCCTCGGACGACACAGCGCCGAGCTTCGCTCGCTCGTCGCGCTCGCGCAGCCCGAGGGGCGCGCCGAGCGTGGGCTCTATCTCGTTGAAGGGCCGACGCTGCTGGAGGAGGCGCGGCGCAGCGGGGTCGCCGTCGCGGCGATCTACGCGACCGAGGCGGCTTTTTCGCGCGAGCCGCAGCTCGCGGCGGCCCGCGCCGAGGGCGTCCCGCTCAAACTCCTCGACGAGCGCTCGGCCCAACGCCTCTCCGATCTCGAACATCCCCCGGGACTTTTCTCGCTGGTGCCGATGCTGCAATGCGAACCCGCCTCGATTCTCGCCCGTAACGGCCTTGCGTTGCTGCTCGCCGACCTCAACGACCCTGGGAACGCGGGAACCCTTCTTCGGGCCGCTGAGGCCTTCGGTGCCACCGGAGCGCTGCTCGGCGATCTCGGCGTCGACCCCTACCACCCCAAGCTGGTACGCGCGGCGATGGGGGCGCATTTCCGCCTCCCGATCGCGCGCCTCTCGCCCCCGGAGCTCGCGGCCCGGCTCGCTGAATTTCCGGCTCGCACGATCGGTTTGAGCGCCGAAGGCGTGCCGATTGCGAGCCTTCCGCACCACGGGGCGCGCGTGCTCGCCGTCGGGAACGAACGGCACGGCCTGGGGCGCTGGGCCCCGCTCTGCCGCGAGCTCGCCGCGATCCCGATGCCGGGCCGGGCGGAGAGCCTCAACGCCGGGGTCGCCGGGGCGATCGCCCTCTACGAGCTCGGGGCGGCAGGAGAAGGGCGGGGGCTCACGGGAGGCTTGTCAAGAGAGTAGTTTTGGAGCAAAAAGTCAAGACTTCCCCAGAGAAAAGTCGCATGGTATGCTCTGGGAGCCCCATTTAACGGGTCTTTTGTCGGAATGCTTCGTGTAAAGGAGACTCACCGCCTCATGGCTACCTCCGAATTGTTCTGGAAGCTCTTTGCCAACACCGGATCGATTGGCGCCTACCTCGCATACCGAAAGACACACCCGACTCCGAGTCACGGCTGACGACAGAAAAGCATTAGAAAAGAACGTTTGGCGCCCGGTATGATGAAACGACCGGGTGCCTTTTTTTTGCCCGGCGATACCGAGAACGATAGGGAGCGATGAGCGCACTCCAACCACAACTCGACGAGATAGCACGGCGGCTTCGCGATGCAGCCGACGCGGTGAACGATAGCGCCGAGCTCGAAGAGCTCCGCGTCCGTTTCCTCGGACGCAGCGGCGAAGTGACGCTCGTGCGGCGCGGCATCGGCGCGCTTCCGCCGGCGGAGCGCCCCGATGCCGGGAAACTCATTAACGACGCCGTCGCACAGATGGAGATGGTGCTCGATGCGGCGAGCGCGCGCATCGCGCGCGGCGCACTCGACGAAGAACTCCAGCGCCGCATCGACGTCACCTTCCCCGCACCCGATGCCGCATTGGGCTCGATCCATCCGGTGCGTCGCATAATCGAAGAGATCGCCGAGACGTTCGAACGACTCGGCTTTGCAACCGTACTCGGCGCCGAGGTCGAACCGAGTTACTACACCTTCGATGCGCTCAATATCCCCGCCGATCACCCGGCGCGCGAAGGCTTCGACTCGTTCTTCATCACCCCCGAGCTGTTGCTGCGCCCGCACACCTCACCGATGCAGATCCGCACGATGCAACAGCATCGTCCGCCGGTTGCGATTCTTGCGCCGGGGCGCTGCTACCGTCGCGATGCAGTCGACGCGCGCCACCTCTTTCAATTCCATCAGGTCGAGGGCTTGCTCGTCGCCGAAGGCATCAACTTCGGGCACCTCAAGGGAGCGCTCGCGCATCTCTCGCGCACGCTCTTCGGCCCCGACCAACGCGTCCGCTTCCGGCCGTCGTTCTTTCCGTTCACCGAACCGAGTGCCGAGGTCGACACGACCTGTCCGAAATGCAAAGGCAGCGGCGCGAGCTGCTCCATGTGCGGCGGCTCGGGTTGGATCGAGATCGGCGGCGCCGGTATGGTTCATCCCAACGTGTTACGTGAAGTCGGGTACGACCCGGCGGAGGTAAGCGGTTGGGCGTTCGGCGTCGGCGTCGAACGCATCGCCCTCGCTCGCTACGAGATCGACGATATTCGTCGCCTGATCGAGAGCGAGCCCGATTTCTTGCGTCAACTCCAATAGGAAATCCAAACAAGCATGCGCCTTCCACTCGCCTGGCTCCGCACCTACATCGATCTTCCCGACGACGTCGACGCGATCGCCGAAAAACTCTCGATGCTTGGCTTTCCCGTCGAGAGCATCGAACGCAAACCCACGATCTCCGGCGTTGTCGTCGGCCGCATTACCGCGTTGGAGAAGCATCCGAATGCCGACCGACTCCAAGTCTGCACGATCGAGATCGGCGCGAGCAAAGCGTTGACCATCGCGACGGCTGCGACGAACGTCGCCGTCGGGCAAACGATCCCGGTCGCGCAGATCGGGGCGGTGCTCCCGCATATCACTATCGCGCCGCGAAAGATGCGCGGCGTGGAATCCGAGGGAATGCTCTGCTCCGCCGAAGAGCTCGCATTGCCGGCGGAGTGGTTCGAAGACGGCATCATGCAGCTCGATGAAACGTTGCCGCTCGGCACCGACGTCGTCACCGCATTCGGACTCTGCGAACCGATTCTCGAAGTCGAGATTACCTCGAATCGCGCCGACGCGATGTCGGTCCTGGGCATCGCGCGCGAACTCGCCGCCGCATACGGCACGACGCTGCGCTCGCCGTCGCTCGAAAACCCGGGTAGCGAAGCCGCACCCACCGAGCACGCTCCGCAGATCGAGTTGCGCTCCTCCGATTGCACGCGCTTCGTCGCACAACGCATCGAGGGCGTTCGCGTCGCCCCCGCCCCGAGCGCTATTCGCATTCGGCTCGCTCAGGCGGGCCAGCGCCCGATCGACGCGTTGGTCGATATCTCGAATTTCGTGATGTTGGAGATCGGACAGCCGCTCCACTTCTACGACGCCGATGCGATTCCACACGCGCACCTTATCGTGCGCGACGCGGCACCCGGCGAACGGTTAACGACGATCGACGAGCGCGAATTAGAACTCGACGCACGCGCGCTCGTGATCGCCGACGAAAACGGCGTTCAAGGTCTCGCCGGTATCAAGGGCGGCGCCATCGGCGAGATCCGCGCGAGCACGACGGCGCTTCTTATCGAGGGCGCGACCTTCGTCGGCGCGCGCATTCGGCGCACGAGCGCGCGCTTCGCATTACGCACCGAGGCCTCGGCACGCCACGAACGCACCTTGCCGCCCGCGCTCGCCGATGCCGGCGTCGCGCGTGCCGCATCGCTCCTCGCGACGTTGGGTGCGAGAGCCTTCGCACCGGTCGTCGTCGGCGATGCGATCCCGCAAGCGACGCCGATCGCTCTGAACTCGCTCTCGGTGAAGCGACTCCTCGGCATCGAAGCCTCACCGGATTCGATCGCGTTCCATCTGCGCGCGCTCGGATGCGAGGTCGCGGTCGAAGGCGAGCAGCTCGCGGTACGGCCGCCTTGGTGGCGTCGCGATCTCACCCAGAGCGTCGATCTCATCGAAGAGTACGCACGCCTCGAGGGCTACGAACGTATTCCCGAGTCGTTGCCCTGCGTTCCGGCAACGGAGGTTTCGAGCGCGCGCTATCGGCGCGAACGCGAAGCCGCGCACCTGCTCGAAGCGCTTGGATATCGCGAGGTACTCACCTACTCGTTAGTCGGCGAATCGCTGCTCGGCGCGCTTGCGAAGGGTGGGCTCGACGAGCGCTCGCGGAGCGTTGAAGTCGCAAACCCGCTCTCCGAGGAGCAGCATTATCTGCGCGCCTCACTCGAAGCCGGCCTTCTCGCCTATCTCGCCCGACGCGACGAGCGCGCAGCGATCTTTGAAATCGGGCACGCTTTTTCGCGCGGCGAGAGCACCGTGCTTGAAACCCCGACGATTGCGCTCGCCCTCGCTACCGAGTCGATCGAAGAACCGACGTGGCAAGACCGCGGATTCATGCAGATAAAACGCGATACGTTCGCGCTTCTTGCACGCCTCACCGGGCGCTCGATATCGGCTGTGAGCGGCGAGCATCGTTTTTTGCACCCCGGTATCTGCGCGATACTCTCCATCGACGGCCGCCCGGTCGGCGTCGTCGGTAGATTGCACCCCTATCTCGCGCAGAGTTTCGAGCTCGCACGCCCGATCTATCTCGCCGCACTCGACGCCGATGCTCTGCCTGACTATGTCGCGCCGACCTACACGCCGCCCTCGAAATTTCCGGCGACCTACCGCGACCTTGCCCTCGTTCTCGCACCCGATATCGAGGCTGCGGCGGTCGAACGCATCGCACGGGAAGCAGTCGGTGCGGATTGTGTCGGCATCCGGGTCTTCGACGAATATCGCGGAGCGCAGGTCGGCGCCGATAAAAAGAGCCTCGCGGTGCGAATCACCCTCCAGAGCCCGAACTAAACGCTGACCGACGCCGTCGTCGACGAACGGATCGGGGCGGCGATCGCTCGGCTCCACGACGAACTCGGGGCGACCGTTCGCCGGTGAGTTTCGCCTGGCCCGACATCGTCATCGGAGCGATTGTCATCATCGCCGCATTTCGCGGTTGGCGCCGTGGGCTCATCGGCGAACTCGCCGGCGCGATAGCGCTCTTTGCCGGCTTGCTCGCACCGTGGTATTACAACGGCTCCGCCGATTCGACGATTGCGAACCTCACGCACGTCGGTCCGGGCTCCGCGCACGTCATCGGTATGTTTCTCACCGGCGTCGCCGCGTACGCCATCGTGATGGCGCTGGCGTGGGCGCTCGACCGCGTCGCAAAACTTCCCGGACTCGGATTGCTCAACAGCAGCATCGGTGCCCTTATCGCACTGGCGAAAGGGATCGTCTTTCTCTGGCTGCTGCTCTACGTCGCGCTCTTCTTTCCGCTCTCGCCGGATCTGCGCCGCGACCTCGGGCGCTCGACGTTAGCGAGCATGCTCGTGCAGCCCGACGCGCGCATCGACGCGGCGTTGCAGGCACACGAACCCTGGTTCGCGCGACCGTTCACCAAATCGCTCTTCAATCGGCATCGACTATAGCCGATCCATGAGTTCGTTTCGGAGGCTTGCAACCGCCGTTCGCGGCAGTAAGCGCTATTCGCGGTACGCCGTCGGAACGATCATGCTCGGTACGATCATGGGGCCGCTCGACGGCTCGATCGCCAACGTCGCGATGCCGACGATCGCCCGTTTTTACCATCGCGGCGTCGACGAAGCCGAATGGGTTCTACTCGCGTATATGTTGGTGACGGCATCGACGTTGGTGCTATTCGGACGGATCGGCGATATCTACGGCCACAAGCGCGTATATCAGGTCGGTTTCGGCATATTCGGGCTCGGTTCGCTCCTCTGTGCGCTCTCTCCATCGTTGGAAGCGCTGATCGCCATGCGCGTTTTTCAGGCGATCGGGGCCGCGATGCTCGTTGCGTGCACGCAAGCGCTGATCGTGGAATCGGTCGCGCCCGAACGCCGAGGGCGCGCGATCGGGCTCAACGGGGCCGCCGTCGCGGTCGGCCTGACCGCCGGCCCGATTCTCGGCGGCGCGATCATCGCGCTTGGGGATTGGCGATGGATCTTTGCAATCAACGTACCGATCTCACTGCTCGCGTTGCTCGCCGCAAGCATTGTCTTGAAACCGACCGCACCGCGCCGCGAGGGGTTCGACCCGGTCGGAGCGTTGCTTTCGATCGTCGGTCTCTTCGCGCTCTCGCTCGCGCTCTCGCGCGCGCACCGATGGGGGTGGGTATCGGCTGCGACGCTCGGTTGGATCGCACTTTCGTTTTTTGCGCTCTCGCTCTTTATCTTCATCGAACGACGGGTCTCGGCCCCAACGTTCGATCTAACGCTGTTTCGTTCGCGCATCTTCGCGTTTTCAACCGTCGCCGCTTTTTGCTATTTCATCGCGCAATCCGGAATCGTTTTCTTGGTGCCGCTCACCGCCCAACTCGCGCTGCACGCAACGCCGCTTCAGGCCGGCCTCCTGTTGGTGCCGTTAACCGCACTCAACGTCGCGCTCGCTCCGACCGCCGGGGCGCTCTCTGACCGCCTCCCCGCCCGCTATCTCTCCACTGCCGGCGCCGGGCTCGTTGCGGTTGGAACGTTGTTGCTCGCGCACCTGCCCGCTCTTCCGACGACGTTGGAGATCGTCCTCGCTCTCATCGCGACGGGAATCGGCACCACCATTTTTTCGCAGCCGAATAACAACGCAATCATGTCCTCGGCTCCGCACGAACGGCGGGGAATTGCAGCCGGCACTCTCGCAACCGCGCGTACGACCGGGCAATTACTCGGCGTAGCGACGGCGGGCGCTTATTATTTCGCTCACAGCAGCGGGGCACTCGCCGATACGTTCGCTCCGGCAAGCGGCTATTTCGCTCTTCTCACCTTCGCCATGATCGGCGTCGCGATTCTCTCCTACGTGCGCGAATGACCGGCGCGCTGCGCCTTTAGCACTTATACCAAGCGGCCTGCTGTATGGCGATCGGCGAAGCTTTCGCCGGGCCGACATAGGTGCAGGTCTTTTTTGGGAAGCGTATTTTTAGGTTCACGTTGTAAAACATAACGTTGTCGATCGTCTGCGAACCGACGACGGTGAGCGTTTTACTCGGATCGATTTTACAAGATGCCGGCTTTCCGGCCTTCGGCGGCGTACACTTGAGCTTCGTCGCCCCACTTTTGATCGTCACTACGGTCGGCGGAAGCATGAGCATCGAAGTCTGCGCGAATCCGGTCAGTTCGATTTTCTTCGAACACGCGCGGGTGAGATCGCTTTCATGCATTTTCTCCATGCCGTAGACGGCCGCCGCCCCGGTGACGGCGATCGGGCCGTCTAAAAAGACCGTGACCGGCAATGGAGTGCTATCCCGGCTCCCCTTCGAGATCATATGCGCGATGCCGAAGAGCATGAAACTCGGAAGCCCATGCACATCGGTTTTTTCCACACCGAACTGCGGCTGCCACTGCATCGTCGCGTCGAAGCTTCCGCAGTTCGGAACCGGTTCGATATCCCGAATCGTAATCGTGCTGCCGCGGAGATCGAGTTTCGTGTATCCCTTGCGGTGTTTGCCATTATAGATGAGAATGTTCGCCGTTGCCGTACAGCGCGCGCCGTCGGAGTAAGCGAGAAGCAATCGGATGGTATAGCGCTTCGTCATCGTCGCCTTCGGCATCGGATAGCGATGGTGGACGAGCGTGCCGGCGCTTCGCCCCGCGGCTGAAGAGCCGTCGCCGAAAAACCACGCGCGCGACGTGACTCGCGCTCCCGACGGCCCGGTGCTTTTATCTGCGATCGCCACCGAGCTCCCACCCGTCGCGCTGCCGGGAGCGACGATAAGAGCGCGGCAGCTCGGAACTCCCGCCGCTCCAGCGGAGGCATGGAAGATCGCGGACGATGACAGCACGAGTGTTGCGGAAAGCATCGCAAAGAGAGCGCGCCGCATCATGGAACGATCGCTACTCCCTCGGCGTAGGAGAGGCCGGTCGCACTGCCCGTTATCGTGCGGATCGGGGCCTGGGGGCTACCGGTTACCGGCGCAAAGACCTCGACTTCGTTCGACCTTCCGAACACGTAGAGATCGTTGGAGCCATCGACGGCGATGAGTGCTTGGTCGATGAGAAAGTCGTAGGTACCTCCCTGGATGACGGCCGACGGAGCGACGTTTCCGTTCGAACCCGGAGGATAGACCGTGATCGTATCGTTGGCGGAGTTTCCGACGTAGATTCGTCCCGTCGAATCGACCGCGAGCGCTTCGGGGCCGTCAAGCCCCGTGAGGTTTCCGGCGATCGTTGCAATCGGCGTCGCATTTCCGCTCGATCCGGCGGCATATTCGACGACCGATCCGTATCCGTTTCCGTTGACGACGTAGATATTGTCGCTGCCGTCAAACGCAACTTGGTAAGGAAGGTTGAGCCCGGTGTTGCTCCCCGATATCGTTTTTACCGGACTCGCCGACCCGGTGGCGCCGGGGACAAAGTACTCGACGATATTATTATTTGCATCGGTCGCAACGAGATCGTCGGTTACGGGATCGATCCCCAACGCCCAGCCGTGTATGTCGGTCGTGAGCGTCGTCGACGGAACGGCATTCCCACTCGCTCCATAGGCGTAGGAGAGTATTTGCGTCCCGGTCACTGAGTATGCGACCACGTAGGCGCGCCCCGTTGCATCGACGGCGATGCCGGTCGGCGATTGAATCGAAGCGTTAAAGCTTGCGGTCGGTGCGACGTTTCCGTTTGCTCCCGGTGCGAACGCAGCGAACGTATAGCTGCTCGTTTGGCTTAACGCGTAGAGCGTCCCGGCCGTCGGCGCGGGGGCCGTAGTCGGCAACGCGGTCGGAGCAACGGTCGGCGACGCGGTCGGAGCAACGGTCGGCGCAACGGTCGGCGACGCGGTCGGCGACGCGGACGGCGACGCAGAGGGCGACGCAGAGGGCGACGCAGAGGGCGACGCAGAGGGCGAACTCGACGGCAGCGGCGACGGCGTTTCCGTCGCTCAGGTTGCGACTTCGTAGAGCTCGACCAGATAGGTCGTTCCGGCATCGAGCGTCAGCGGCGTCGTGCTGCCGGCGAAGTTTAGCGTCGATCCCGAGATCGTCGCCGGCCCGATCGTTGTTAGCAGTGGAGCTTGAGCGCTCGCGCCTGCAAAAATCGCGATGAAGAATGCCTCGTTCGCCGTCGATATCCCCGCCGGCAATTGAATCGAAAAGCTTGGGATGCTTCCGAATGTGACGTTCTGCGAAACTTGAATCGTCAGCACGAAGAGCACGTTCGGCACCGCGATGGCCTGAGGCGAACGCGCGCTATGGAGGCGATGGAGCGCCTGCGGAGTCGGCGCGCCCGCCGGCACTGCGGTTGCCGCTGCAATCGTCATCGTCGTTCCGGCCGGCGCGTTATTCGTCGGCAGCTGGAGAATTCCGGAGTATCCGCCTGCGGTCGGAAGTATCACCGGGCCGCCGGCCTGCATCAATTTCAATGCCATCGGACCCGTCGGTGCCGAGATCGGCGGAATCGCCTGCGGGCCGCCGCTGCCGCCGCAGCCCCCAAGGACGGCGATCGCCCCGTAAAAGGCGAGAGCTACATAGAAATTGCTGCGTTGCATCGGTCGATGGTCTCCAGTCGGCGGCTTTTCCCGCAGCGTAGAGCGACGATCTTACATTCCCCTTAGCTATCGAACGGAGGCGGGGCGCGGCGACAAGAAGAGTAAGCAAGCCAATGTCGGCTGTAATGCTCGCACTCGTCCTCGCCACGACCTGGGCTCACCAGGCCCTCGCCCCCTGCGTGCGGTACGTGCAGCAAGAATCGAGCGCCCACCACGGGAGCACGCTCGAACGAGTCGCGCTCGCACCCCCTCGCACCGGCGGCCCTTGGGAGATCTTCGCCCCGCTCGGAAGCCGCGCCGCGCTCGCCTATCGAGAGACGCCGCACGGCTGGACGAGCGCCCCGTTCGACGACGAGATCCCCGACGACGGCCACGTTCTCTACGCGGGGCCGCCGGCACTAACCATCCCGAACTCGTGGGCCCGGCACCCCTTCTTCGTGCGTGTATCTCCGAGCCCGGCGATCGGCGACTGCCTGCGTGCAGCCCCCGTCTCGTTCGTGCTTCACAACGAGCCCGGGCACGTTCCACTCTATCTCTATTTTGGGCTCCTCGGTGGAACCACCCTGACGATGCTTGCCCTCTTCGCTATCTCGGGAGAGCCATTCATCGGCTGGTATCTCGCCTATCTCTGTTCGCTCGTTCTCTATCAATTGTTCCGGAATAATATTCTGTGGCGGCTTGGGTGGCCGTTCGGCCCATGGCACAGCGGCGAGATCGAGTACGTGTTATGGGGACCGAATGTCGCCCTTTACGCGCAGTTCGCGCGTTCGTTTCTCCAAACACCGCGCTACGCTCCGCGCATCGACCGCCTGCTGGTCATCTGCATCGTCGCTTTGCTGGGTTACCTGCCGTTTGTCGTTCTGTTTCGCCGATTTACCGCAGTCGATCTCAACCCGAACAGCATTATTCCCGTTGCCTTGATGCTCGGAGTATCGGTCTTGGTCGTCGCAGCAACGGTCGGCAGAGCGCGCAGCGGCTATCGGCCGGCGCGATATTTTTTATTGAGCTATCCGATTTTGCTCGTTTTCGTGTGCATTGCGGTGTGGCAGTATATCGTCGGCGTTCACAGCGGCATCGGCCTCTACGGAGCCGAGATCGGAACCGGGAGCGAATGCATCTTGCTCGCATTTGCAATCGGCGACCGGTTGCGCATCGAACGCACGTTGGGACGAGTTCTTTCGGCGATCGATGCCATCGTCGTGCGCGTTGGGCGCGACGGAAACGTCCTCTACGCCACGCCGAACGTTGAATCGCTCCTCGGAATGCCGAGTCAGGAGCTCGTCGGCAAACGCATCACCGCGGTCGTCGCCGGCCGGGAAAGCGGGCTCGCGACGAAACTCGCGCGTGCGGCGATCCGTCTCGGTTCGCAGGATCGCGCAACCACGGAGATCGCACTCTGCGACCGATTCGGCGAGAAAAGGAACTTCGTTGCCGACCTGTACGTCGAACGCGGCGCCTCGCGATCGATCGCGGAGATTCAAATCGCGCTCCATCCGTCGGCTCCGAAAAACGCCGCGCGCGAGCGAACGCCTCGTCCGATCGGACCAAACGCGACCGTATCTCTGAGCGTATATCGCGGGCTCCTCTTCGTCGATGCATCGGTAGTAGCGGTCACCGGCCGCGAAATCGAAGTGCTGGTTTACCTCGCGTTGCACGCCACCCCGGTCCCGAGCGGGCAAATTGCAGGCGCGCTCTGGCCGGATCGCGACACGCGCGCGGCGGCGAGCGCGTTACAGACGACGATCTCCCGATTACGAAAAAAACTCCCCCCGGATTCCATCGTTGCTACCCGTCGGCACTACGCGCTCCACGCCTCGGTACGCTCCGATCTCGACGATCTCAGAGCCGCCACGCGCAACGAAAACATCGAGGAACTCCAGCGGCTGCGCCCGCTCGTCGTCGATACGATCCCTTCAACGCTGCGCCATCGAGAGTGGTTCGCGGAGTTCGAGCTCTGGTTAGATGCCCTCCGGCGCGAAGCGCTGCTGCAACTCGGCGAGAAGCTGCTCTCCCGCGGCGACCGGTCGACGCCGCTGAGCATTGCCGACGACCTGCGCCGACTCGATCCCTGCGACGAGAGCGGCTACCTGCTCGCCGTTCGCGCCCTTCTTGCATCCGACGATCGGGTCGGCGCGCGCCGCATCTATATCGATTGCCGTCACGCGCTCGAGCGGGGCTTGGGCCTCGCCCCGTCGGCA
>DAHUYY010000130.1 GCA_027306845.1 Vulcanimicrobiota bacterium
TCCGAACTGCCGATGGAAGAGTTCCATCGCGTGCTTACCAGCAGCGTCAATCGCTCGCTCGACGACGCGTTCGCCGGCGTGCTCGACGCATTGCGCAACGCCGCGCACGTCGCAAGCGAATAGCGCCCGCCCATGGCGGGATCGCCGTACCTGGTTTTAGTGCTTCTCCTCGCGACCGGCGCCGCGCTGTACGGCCTAGGCACGCTGCTCGTGCGCTCGGCGAATAGGGAGCCGCCGGCCGAGCCGGGGGCGCAACCGTGGACCGCCGCCGTAGCCGGCACCGACGACGCTCTCGACAGCGCGACCCGCATCGACATGATCGAACGCCTCGCGCTCGTCGGAGAACCGTGGTGTATCGCCGCAATCAAGGCCGCTGCAGAAACCGACGACGACGCGCCGGTACGCGATGCGGCCGCTCGGGTATTACGGGCGTTGCGCTAAGAGAATCGCGCGCATCGAATTTTACACGATAAGAATGTCGTAAATTTCGTTCGCGTATTCGGAGAGGTCGAAGGCTTGTGCGCGATCACATTCGGCGATGCTGTCGCTTAGGTAGATGGCACAACGGCCTTTGGGTTCACCTTGATCGGCAGGGTTAAGCACTACATCCCCAAGAGAGGCGTCGTGTCTGCCCACGCTGCTCCCAAGCGCGCAGGCCCCGATCTGCGCGAACGCCAGCCCGCGCACGTAGCCAGCAATTGCTGCGAACGGCGTATCGATAGTGCGAACGCGCGAATGAGACGACTCGCAAACGTAGAGCGTGCCATCGAACGATGCCAACGAGTGCGGATGGTAGAGGCCCGTTGCGACGTACGAGCCGGCAGTAATATCGTAGATATAGCCCTCGGTGGCGCTACTCCAGCGATCGCTCCGCTTAGGCCCGAAGCCGGAACACAAAAGGTGGCCACCAAACCAGGCGGCGGCATTGAGGTGGTGCGTGTCGCTACCGCCGGCGCCCGCGCGCCACACGGCCTCGCACCGCATCGTCTCCATATCGATCCGAAGTACCGAATCGGTGCCTGTCGAAACGGCTATCAAGGCATTACCGTCGAGCGCGATCGAATGGACGTCGCGAGTTTCCGGCAACTCGATGATGCGCTGCAATCGATAGTCGCGGTCTAGAACGCTGACATATGAGGCGTCCGGGCCCGTTGAAGCACAGTACAACCAATCGGCGCCCGCTGCCAGGCCGCATGCCGACGTGAGATCGGCTCGCCCCAAATCTGGGCGCATCAGCTCCGCCGTTGCCGTATTGAACAGTCCGAGAACGCGGCCGGCCGCGTGCGGCGCGTTGCAGAAAGAGACAGCGAGTCGAGCCATTGATTCCTTAAATGCACTTATGGCGGTGAGAGATCATCCCTAGTATTGTCGACATGCAGTGAAATGCAAGGGTTGCCGGTAAAAATGCTGCCGCTATGCGCGCTTCCCCTGGGCGCGATCGGTCGCGGCGGCTGCGATGGCGATGAGTACCCACCATGTGATGCCGACTTTTGGATAGATCCAGAGCGTGTCGACGATTTGGTGAAAAATGAGAACGATCGCAACCGTAAAGCCCGCCAGCGGTAGCGGTTCGTCACAGTTGCGCACGAACACCGCTGCCGACAGCGCTACGAGCCCCAGCAACAGGACTTCTCCCAGGAGCCCCTGTTCCGAAAGCACTTGGAAATATTCGCTGTTGGCGTGCGTGCGTACACCGGGCGCAAAGCGCGAGATCTCCAGTTCGAAGTTGCCCGGGCCCACGCCGACTAATGGATGTTCGCGCCAGAGGGTGTACGCGCCATTCCACAGCTCCGCACGCGTCCCGAGGCCGCCGTTATAGGCGTCCGCGTTGGCGCCGAAGATGCGCGAAGCCCCCGGCGCGTGGCCGGTCATCGCCGCACACGCGATTCCGAAGAGAACGATAAATCCAATCCCTGCAGCAAGGGCGATGCCGCGCACGCGCTCGCGGTGGCCTCGCAGCAACAGAACGATCGCGAATGCGAGTGCTAGGCCCGCAATTCCGCCGCGCGAAAACGTGAGCAGTGTAGCAAGCGCGCCGAGTGCGAGCGCGATGCGCTCGAATCCGAACGCGGGGCGCAGCGCGACGAACGCGGCGATGCTCGGCACCATGATCCCAAGATATGCGCCGAGCTGATTGGGCCCTTCGAGCGGCCCCGCGATGCGGGCGATGGAGTGCCCGAGGAGCGCCAGGCTCTCGGGCGCCCCGGCAACTTCCTGGAGAAGCGCGAGCACCGCAACCAAACACGTCATCGCTGCTAACGTGAAGCGCACCAGCCGCTCGTCGGGATCGGCGCGATATGCGAAGTACGCAACCGCAAGCGTCGCGAGGAATTCTACGTCCTTGAGCGTCTCGCGCGCGGCCGCATGCACGTTGAGCGCATGCAGCGCAGAGAGGAGCATCGAGCCTACGAGCAATCCCTTGGCGGCGAACAGCCACCAAAACGTACGCCCCGGTTTGGGAAACGCGCGCAGCCCCCGCAACGCCAACCCGATCGCGACGCCGATCAACACGGTTTTTGAAAGCGTGACGGTGGTGCCGTGCGTGGAATAGTAGAGCGCGAACGGCGCAGCGGCGAGGAGCGCCACGAATCCGTACGCCGCACGCTGCCTGGCGAGAACGAGTGCGAGCAGCCCGCCGAGCAGCGCGAGCGCAAGACTGAGCCGCGTGCCGGTGGGCGAATTTGTCAGCAACGAAGCCCCGTCGTAACGCTCGCCCGTGGTCATGTTCAAATACCCGACGCCGCGCAAGAGTACGCTCAGGTGGCGCGAATCGCTGCCTATCCCTACCCGCGCGGGCACGAAGGTATACGCCGCGCTCAGCATGATACGCAGAGGGCGCGATCGCAGTAGCGGCGGAATCGTGAGTGCGAGCCGATGCGAGCCTGCTCCGAAGCAGCAGCGGGTTTGAGCCGGCGCACCTGCGAGCGTTACGACAAACGATTGAGGCCGACCGACGACCGCGTATGCCGGAATAAAGAGGTCGATCAGAATCGTGTCCGCGCCGGGCGGCGGCACCACCGTGAAGACTGCTCGTTTGCTCGCCCAGCAGCAGGAGCCGGCATCGCTGCCCGGAGCGATGCCCGCCACGATGTTTCCTGGCTCGATACCCTGGGGGTAGACCGTCGCGGCACTGGCACCCAGCGGCCGGGCAGCACAAAGGCCGACGAGCCCTAAGAAAGCGACCAAAATCGCGGTGCGCCGGAGGCGATGCATGGAGGCCTACTTTCGCATCGGCCCCGGGCCACCCGTCGGGAGGCGGCGGGGCGTTCGCGCTTCGGCTCCGAACAAGTAGCGTTCTAAGAGCCGGGTGGAAAAACTTGGATGGAGTTGTTAAGGAAGATTTCCGCCCTCGTAACGGTTCCCGCAGACCGCGACGCCCTTTCAGCGCCGTGCGATGACCGCGTGCCCCGCCGGTCGCAAACCGAGCGATTGATCGCCACGCTCCGTCACGTGCTTGTCCTGCGCAATGCGACCACCATCGAGCGCGGCCACCCTCAAAACTACCGGGAAGGCGGCCTTGATTGGCTACCGCGCCGCGCCGAACTCACGGTGGTGGTCGCCCCGATCGCAGGCCCGGACGGGTGGCGTGAGGCCGAATTGGAGCTCGGCTCCGGGCCGGATGGGATCTATCGTTATTTTCCATTTGCGAGCTTCGTTTATGTGGACGGCCGGCTTGAGGCGATTCTGGAATTTAGCGAACCACACCAACGAGCGACCGCGATGTTGCGCGTGCCGGCCGGCCGCGCTTGCACTATTGCGATCATCACCGAACTCGCCTCGGTGCCCGATGTGCTTGGCGACGAGCGCGAACTCGCGCTGCTGTTTTGGGGCCTGCGAGCGGGCCGGCCGGCACCCGCGCCGGCCCCCGTTTCGGTGCGGCCCGCAGCGATCGACGATTACTATTCGCAGCATAGCGTCCCACTCGTCGATGAATTACCGCGCCCCGTTTTTGTCTTGGGTTCGTACCGTTCGGCGACGAGCATCCTCACCTGGGCGATCGGCCAACACCCGAATATTTGGCCACTCGAGGAGACGGGTTTTCTAGGATTGCTCGGAAGCGGCGCGCTAGCTGGTTATCGTCAGGCGTCGAATGCCGCGCGGAACTTTTTTCAAATCTACGATGTCTCCGGCGACGAATATCTTGCAAGCGTCGGCGCAAGCATCGACACATTCATGAAACGCGCCAGCGAACGGCGCGCAGAACACATCGCCCTCGAGCGCATAGCCGAAAAACCCGGACGTTTCGGGACGCACGACGACCGCTTTCAGCTGCGGCGCATGTCGTACGCGCCCAAGCGGCGTTGGGTGGACGGGACGCCCGAGAACACCGCCAACGTTGCGATGCTGCGAAAGCTTTTTCCGCTGGCCCAGTTCGTGTGCACGGTGCGGCATCCGTACGACGTGATTGCATCGATGTTGCATTTCGATCGGGCCGGCGGCCGCCAGACGAGCATCGACGAGGCCGTCCATATGTGGACCGGCATCATGACGTGGGCGCTACTTGCGGCGCAGGCATATGGACCCGAGGCCCTCAAAATCGTGATGTTCGACGATCTGAAAGCCAATCCGGCTCGTGCGCTCGGCGACATTTTCTCGTTTATCGGTGAGCCCCAATATGCGGCCTCGACACAAACATTTTCGCAACGCATTAACACGTCTCGGGTAGATCCCGGCGAGTATGCCGACGTGCGTGCCCGGCTCGAAGCGCGCCTGGGCGACGAAACCGGCCTTTTGCGCCTCTACGAAACATTCTCAACGATGAGCGGGCTGGGATGGAGCGTGAATGCGGGTGCTCAAACCGAGCTGGATGAACGGCAGAACGACCTTCTCGAGCGACTCATCGCGGAGCTTTCGTGAACGCGCTCCGCTTCGGCGCCGCGGCCGAGCCGCTGGTCGCGATCGTCGTATTGAATTGGAACGGCTGGCTCGACACGGTCGAATGCTTGGAGAGCTTGCTGCGGAGCGATTACGCGCATTATCGCATTATCGTGTGCGATAACAGCTCGGTCGACGGTTCCTTCGAGCGTTTGCAAGAGTGGGCGAGCGGGCGGCTTACCGTGAACACGACGGCAGATGCTCCGAGCGGTACGTGGGCGTATCGCCCCGCCGTTAAGCCGCTGCGTTCGGTGGTTTACGATCCGGTGAGCGACGGGCACACCCCGGCCGAATGCGCGGATGCGTCCCTGGTATTCGTGCAAACCGGTGCAAATCTGGGATATGCGGGTGGTAATAACGTCGGAATTCGCTATGCGTTGGCGCACACTGGTGCGCGATACGTGTGGATTTTGAATAACGACACCGTCGTCGACCCCCACGCGCTGAGCCGGCTCGTCGACTGCGCATCGCGCGATCGTCGCACCGGCATCGTCGGCGCGACGCTCTTGCGCCACGCACAACCCGATATCGTCCAAGCATACGGCGGCGGCTCGATTACTGCGATGATGGGGGTGGATACCCAATTCGGCCGCGGAACGAGGTTGGTAGCGTCCCCGGCGCTACCCAAGACTCTCGAGCACGTGATCGGTGCGAGCATGTTTGTGCGGACGGAAGCGATTCGCGCTGCGGGGCTGCTTGAGGAATCGTACTTTCTCTATCGTGAGGAGACGGATTGGTGCATCAAACTGCGCCAGCTGGGTTGGAAGCTTGTCTTCTGCCCGGGGGCCGTGGTCTGGCATAAAGAGGGCCGGTCGGCCGGTTTTAAAAGCGAGTTGCACGACTACTACTCGGTTCGCAACATGCTGTACCTGATGCAGAAATATTATCCGCGAACCCTTCCGCTTGCAGTCGTCT
>DAHUYY010000131.1 GCA_027306845.1 Vulcanimicrobiota bacterium
CCGACCCGGCGTCTGCGGTCCTGAATGCAGCAGCAATTTCCGGAGGTCTCCGCCCTGCACGTACCGCATCGCGATGAACAGCACCCCGTCGCCCTCACCGGCCTCGTGCACCGGGATGATGTGCGGATCATCGACCCGCGCCGCCGCCCGTAAATCGTCGACCGAGAGCCCGAGCCGCATCGCGACGTAGGTGCGCCAGCGATCCCACTCTTCGCGCGGAACGAGCCGGCGCACGATCTCCTCTGCTTCGCGCGCGATCGCCGCCGCGTTCTCAAAGCCGGTTTCCAGCCGCGCGATGCGTGGGTCGAGTTTAAATTGCACCGCGGGAACGGCTTGCGCGAGAAGTTGTTCGAAGGCAGTGCGTCCGTGCGCGCGCACGAAACTATCGGGGTCTTCGCCGACTGGAAGCACGCAGATGCGCAGGCTCGCTCCCGCGCGTTCGATCTTCGTTGCGGCGATATCGATCGCACGCAGCGCAGCAGCATTGCCGGCAGCATCGCCGTCGTAACAGAGAATGATGCGGTCGGCGTACTTCCGCAGTTCGTCGGCCTGTTCGGCGGTGAACGCCGTGCCGAGCGATGCAACCGCGTTGGCGATTCCGGCTTGATGGAGGGCGATGCAATCGAGGTAACCCTCGACGACGACGAGCGTCCCGCTCTCCTTCGCCGCGCGGCGCGCGATCTCCAAGGCGAAGAGCGCCTGCCCCTTCGTGTAGACCGGCGTCGTGGTGGTATTGAGATATTTCGGCTCGCCCTCCCCGACGCTGCGCCCGCCGAACGCGACGATTTCGCCGGTGGTGTTGCGCGTCGGCACCATCAATCGGTCGCGATAGAAATCGTAATACCCGCGTTGCCCGGTTCGTACGAGCCCCGCCCGCTCGGCAAGTGGGAGATCGAGCCCACGACCCGTTAATTCCGCGACGAGCCCATCCCAACGGTCGGGCGCATAGCCGATTGCGAAGCGCTCGATCGTCGCGCCGTCGAGCCCACGCCTCTGCGCGTACTCGCTTCCACGCGAGCCATCGGGTGATGCGAGCATGCGTTGGAAGTAGGCTGCAGCAACCGCATTAATTTCGTAGATGCGCTCTTTTTCGCTCCGCGCGCGTGCCTGCTCGGGACGTTCGGGCTCCAACTCGACGCCGGCGCGCACCGCGAGCATGCGCGCGGCCTCGGGAAAGGGGAGATTCTCCCGCTCCATGAGGAACGAGATCGCGTCTCCGCCCTTCCCACAGCCGAAGCATTTGTAGAAGCCGCGATCGGGATGAACGTGAAATGACGGCGTTTTTTCCCCGTGAAACGGGCAGAGACCGACGAAGTCGTTCCCACGTTTTTTCAAGGGAACGTACTGGCCGATAAAGGCGACGAGATCGGTGCGCGCGAGCACCTCGCGCAGCGAAGAACGGTCGAAAGCCACTGCCCCACGGGGTTTCCGTTTGCGAGGGAGCGAAGCCTACGCCGGGTGAAGCGCATTTTCGACCCCGTCCATCGCTTCATCGAGCTCGCCCCTGGGGAGGCGGCGTTGCTCGATCTGCCGGTCATGCAGCGCATGCGCCGGTTGCGTCAACTCGGGCTCGCTTACCTGGCCTTCCCTTCAGCCGAACATTCGCGCTTCACCCACGCGCTGGGTGCAATGGCGATCGGAACGCGCGCATTTGACGCTATCGTCGAACACGACCGAGCGCTCTTCCCCAACGACCGCGAGATCGCCGCGCAGCGGCGGCTTTTGCGCGTCGCGCTGCTTCTGCACGATATCGGACATGGCCCGTTCAGCCACGCCTGCGAATCGGTGCTCGGAATGCGACACGAAGCGCGAACCGCAGCGTTGCTCGCGCAACCCTCGATGCGCACGCGGATCGAGGGGCTCGAGGTCGACCCCGACGAGGTGCTCGGCCTCATCCTCGGATCGGGAAACGCGCGCTATCCGGCGCTGCGCGAACTCGTCAGCGGCCCGAACCTCGACGCAGATCGCATGGATTATCTTCAACGCGACTCCTATTTCACCGGCGTGGTAAACGGCCGCTACGATGCCGAGCAACTGCTGGCATCCCTCCGTCTGATCGATCGTAGCGGTGAACTCGTTCTCGGAATCGACGGGCGTGGTGTCGTCGCGTTAGAGTCCTTCGTACTCGCGCGTTACATGATGTTCGCATCGGTTTATTTTCACCACACCACGCGAATGTTCGAACGAATCCTCCAAGACGTGCTGCACGAGTTGTGGCCCGACCCACGCGCGCTCGACCCGATCGAAGAATTTCTACGCTGGGATGATTTTCGCGTTCTCAACGAGCTCAACGAGCGGCAAAGCGTTGCTGCGACTGCATTGCGCGAACGCACGCGGCTCTATGGCCTCGCTGCAGAGTTTAATGCCGAGCACGACCTTCGCGCTTTCGAAGCCTGTGAAGCGGCATTACGCGAACGTTTCGGCGATTCGGGCGTCTGGGCCGATTCGCAATCGCAGCTCCTCCATCGGCTGCCGCTGGGTCTCGATGACATCAATGCCCGAACGGTGTGGGTGAAGGGCGCTGCGGGGATCGTCGATGCGCGCGAGGCCTCCGATCTCATCGGAAAGCTTTCGGGGCGCGTCTATTGGCGCAAGCTCTTCGTCGCCCGCTCGCACGGCAGCATCGAAGAAGCGCGCGCGATCTGCCGGGAGACGCTTGTCGCCGCTCGCCGCTAGAGCCGTCGCTGCCGCAGCGCACCGTACGTTCTTATTTAATATGCGTCATAAGCAGGGAGGTCGCCACCGTAATCACCCCGGTTAGACCGACGAAAAGGGTAAGGAGCGCGCGAGAGAGCCGGCTATCGTAACGCGCGGCAAGCGCTTCGCCGCGTTGCTCCAAGGTCAGCATCCTCCCATCGAGAGCAACGATCTTTCCGTCGAGCCGTGCGGCGACGCTATCGATTTTTTTATCGAGCGTGGCAGCGACGCTCTCGATCTTCTTATCGAGCGATGCGGCGACGCTCTCGATCTTCCCGTCGAGCCGTGCGGCGACGCTCTCGATCTTCTTATCGAGCTTATCACACGCTTCGCGGAGGTCGGCTGTGGTAACGACATTCTCTTGCAGAACCATGCCATAAACTTCGGCGACGGCTTCAGCGTGCTCGGGAGTGTCGCCGGCTTTTTGAAGCCGCTTGGAGATCGCCAGGGTGTCGATCATGCTACTCATGGTATCGGTCCTCTCCAGAACAATATTCAGAGAGCAAGCCTACCGTACGGCGATGACCGGAGGGTTACCCGATTATATCCGCGAGTTTAATGCCGCCTGCGCGGCGGCGAGGCGGGCGATCGGAACGCGATAAGGCGAGCACGAGACGTAGTTCAAGCCCAGGCTGTGGCAAAACGCGACGCTCGAAGGCTCGCCGCCGTGCTCGCCGCAAATACCGATCTTCAGGTCGATCGCCGCACTGCGCCCACGGCGAACCGCCTCCTGCATGAGTAACCCGACCCCGCGCCGGTCCAGCACCTGAAACGGATCGTCCTTGAGAATCTTTTCGAGGTAATGCGGGATAAACGATGCCTCGGCATCGTCGCGAGAATACCCATAGGTCGTCTGCGTGAGATCGTTGGTGCCGAATGAAAAGAACTCCGCCCGTTGCGCAATTTCGTCGGCGACGACACAGGCGCGCGGCAGTTCGATCATCGTTCCAATATGATACTCTAAAGCGATGCCGTGCTCGGCCAGCACCGCATCGGCGACTGCTTTTGCGGCATCGTAGGTAAAGCGCATCTCTTCGGGGGTGCCGACGCCGGGAATCATCACCTCGGGCCGGGCGTCGACGCCGCGCGCCTTCAGCGTGCAAGCCGCCTCGAAAATCGCACGCACCTGCATTGCATAGATCTCCGGATAGAGAATGCCGAGCCGACAGACGCGAAGGCCGAGCATGGGATTCTGTTCGTGCAGCTGTTCGACGCGGCGTAAAAGCGCCTCGCGCTCTTTGTACTGCGGCGATTCCGTCCCGTCGCGCACGCGCATCTCCGTGGTTTCGACGAGTAACGATTCCAGCGAGGGGAGAAATTCATGGAGCGGCGGATCGAGTAAGCGAATCGTCACCGGTAGGCCCGCCATCGCTTCGAGAATTCCGACGAAATCCTCGCGTTGAAACGGCAGCAAGCGCTCGAGTGCGCTTGCGCGCGTCTTTACATCGGCGGCGAGAATCATCTCTTGTACGACGGGTAAGCGTTCCCGCGCCATAAACATATGCTCGGTACGGCAAAGCCCGATCCCCTGCGCGCCGAGTTCGCGAGCTTTCCGCGCGTCCTCCGGCGTATCGGCATTCGCCCAGACCTGCATCGTGCGCGCGCGGTCTGCCCACGAAAGAAACGTTGCCAACCATTGCGGCAACGTGCTCGGCGGAGCGAGCAGTGGTGCCTCTCCGAGAATCACCGCGCCGGTGCTCCCGTCGATGGTGAGCCAGTCCCCTTCATGAAGCGCCACTCCCGCTAGAACTGCACTCCCGGCACGACGATCGATCTGCAGTGCTTCGCAGCCGGCGACGCACGGTTTACCCATGCCTCGCGCAACGACCGCCGCGTGCGAGGTCGCGCCGCCCTTGGCAGTAAGAATGCCTTCGGCAGCGATGATGCCGTGCATATCGTCGGGGGTCGTTTCGACGCGTACGAGGATCGTCGACTTCCCGCGTTCGCGCCATGCGACGGCTTCATCGGCATCGAAGACGACCTGGCCGCTCGCCGCGCCCGGAGAGGCATTGAGCCCGTGCGCGGTCGCCACGAGCGCCGCGCCGGGATCGATGCGGGCGTGAAAAAGCGCATCGAGCGAACGAGCATCGACGCGGCTCACCGCAGTGCGCTCGTCGATAAGCCCCTCCTCGACCAATGCAAGCGCGATTTTCACCGCGGCCTCCGCACTGCGTTTAGCGTTGCGCGTCTGCAACATATAGAGCTTCCCGCGTTCGACCGTAAACTCGAGATCCTGTACGTCTTTGTAGTGGCGTTCGAGCCGATGCGCAATCTCCACGAACTGATTGTAAACTTCGGGCTGGCGTTCTTTGAGATCGGTAATGCGCTCGGGCGTCCGAATGCCGGCGACGACATCTTCACCCTGCGCGTTGCGAAGATACTCGCCGAAGAGCACGTCCTCACCGGTATTGGGGTCGCGCGTAAACGCCACCCCGGTTCCCGAATCGTCTCCCATGTTGCCAAAGACCATCGCCATGACGTTCACGGCGGTTCCCCAATCATCGGGGATTCGGTTGTAGCGACGGTAATCGATGGCGCGGCGTGAGTTCCACGAAGCAAAGACCGCCGCAATAGCGAGGCGTAACTGTTCGTGAACGTCCTGCGGGAAAGCTCGCCCGGACTCACGCGCAACAATTTCCTTAAATTCCGCGACGAGTTCGCGCCAGGCATCGGCATCGAGTTGCGGGTCGGTCTTGACGCCGCGTGCGAGCTTTGCTCGATCGATCGCCTCTTCGAAATGGTGCTTTTCGATATCGAGTACGACGCCGGAGAACATCGCAATAAATCGGCGGTAGGCATCCCAAGCAAAGCGATCGTTCTTGGTAAGCGCGGCGAGCCCACGCACCGTTTCATCGTTGAGACCGAGGTTGAGAATTGTATCCATCATGCCGGGCATCGAGGCACGCGCGCCCGAACGCACCGAAACCAAGAGCGGGTCGTCGGCATCGCCGAAGTTTTTCCCGATACGCTGTTGCAGCGACGCCATCGCGGCTTCGATCTCGGCGTCGAGCCCATCGGGGAAGCAATTCCCGGCGGCAAAATATTCGACGCAGGCGGTGGTAGCGATC
>DAHUYY010000132.1 GCA_027306845.1 Vulcanimicrobiota bacterium
GACGGTCGTGTGGGGACCAACCCGCATTGTACGGCGTAGCACCGTGCTTGCCGAATCGATCGGGCGGCAACAAGACCTCTGCCGACGTGCCCGCAAGGGAGCGCAGCATCAGCGGCAGGTGCTCGGAGGGGTCCTGCGAGGGCAACACGTAGGTGAAGCGCTCTCCGCTATGAGACCATGATATAGCCGCCGGCTCTCGCCCCCAAGGAGGCTCTTTCCCGAACGCCTGCGCCGGTGTTAAAGCCGCCCGTGCGGGCAGGGCGGCGAAGGCGGCTATCAGCACCGCTGACAGAACGGCGATATGTTTCACCTGCTTCATGCGCGGGACTTTCGCCTATGCGCGTGGCAATACTTTCCCTATGGCAGATCCAATGGAGCCGAATTTTACCGGTCAAAATCCTATCGTCGCAGCCGCCGAACGCATTCGCGCGCGACGCGCACTCGGCGAACTTCTCGAGGAGAGCGATGCGTCGGCAAGCGAACGCGTCGAGGGCGATGCGGAGCACTCGTTACGCGCTTTCGGGGATGCGCTCGCAATGGGTATCAAGCGCCTCAACTCTATTCTCGGCGAGCGAAACGGCGTTCGGTTGGTTTGCCTCGAGAACCCACTTCGGCTGCGCCTGCGCTTCGGCGAATATCGCATCGCACTCGAACTCGAGAAGCGGGCCGAGTTGGTTCGAATCACCGGTCTCGAATTCGACGGCGAGTACCAATTCGTTCCCGACCGCGCGATTCCGAGCCTCATCGACGTCTCGAAGGTTTCAACCGAGAGTGGTTACGGCGAGCCGATTACTCCTTCGACGCTCTTGAAGTCGATCTCGCGCGACGCCGAGCTTCCGCGCCCGCCGCACTTGAATTCCCCCGGCCCGCTCTCGTTTTAGCAACGATCGACGCGCTCGGACAGAGTTGCCGAACCGGGCAGCGTTCGCAGAGCGGTCGCTGCGCCTTACAGATCGTACGCCCGTGCAAGATCAACCAATGGTGAGCGAAGCGCCATTTTGACTCGGGCAGCAGCATCGTAACGTCGCGCTCCACGGCGAGCGGCGTCGTACCGATCGTGAGCCCTAAACGATGCGCGACGCGAAAGACATGCGTATCGACGGCAAACGCCGCCGCGCCGAAAGCGACGGAGAGTACGACGCTCGCCGTCTTCCGACCGACGCCGGGAAGCGCTTCGAGTTCCTCGCGCGTTTCGGGCACCCGGCCCGCATGTGTTTCGACCAAGGCACGCGCGGCGGCAACGATGTTCTTCGCTTTCGTTCGAAAAAAGCCGCACGATTGAATCAACCGCTCGACATCGGTAACGCGCGCAGCCGCTAACGCTTTTGCAGTCGGATAGGCGGCAAAGAGCGCCGGCGTCGTCAAATTGACGCGCGCATCGGTACATTGCGCCGAAAGAATGACTGCAATCAGCAACTCAAATGGGCTGCGATAGGAGAGCGCGGTCACGGCATGCGGATAGGCCGCCGCAAGAAGAGCGAGCTCT
Source organism: Vulcanimicrobiota bacterium (assembly GCA_027306845.1). Lineage (GTDB taxonomy): Bacteria > Vulcanimicrobiota > Vulcanimicrobiia > Vulcanimicrobiales > Vulcanimicrobiaceae > JABEUX01. Next base: position 1,487 of record DAHUYY010000132.1, read on the forward strand.
TTTTTCGCGATCGTTTGCGAAACTTTACGTTTGGGAAACGGAATTGCAGCCACGAGCGATATTTTGCGCTCAATCGCCGCGACCAACCTGCCGATGAACCAGCTACGATGGAGCGCGCACGAGAGATCGATGACGTTGCCGTTATCGGCGGCGGGCTCGCCGGCGCAGCGGTAGCCGTTGCCTGCGCGCGGTTCGCGCGGCACGCGCGGGTGCGAATCTTCTCTCCCGAAGAGCCCGGGCGAGGTGCCGCCTATGGTGGCGGCTCGCCGCTATGGTTGATGAACGGCCCGGCGCGCTCGATGAGTCTCGTTGCCGACGATTCCGCGCATCTCGTTCGCGCGCTCCGATGCGATCCCGATGCCCTCGTAACGCGGGAGAGCTTCGGTGAGTATGTCGGCAAGACGCTTCGCGCGGCGATCGACGAGCGGCCGCAGATGCGCCTCGAACGCGCAGCGATCCTCGATATCGAACGTAAAGGGCGGGGGTTCGTCCTATTGGATTCGCGCGGCCTTCGTTACCAAGCGCACACCGTCGTGCTCGCACTGGGAAATGCAAATCCCGCAGACGATCTTTTGCCGCGCGAGTTGCGAGAGAGCAGTCGCTATTTCGGCGATCCTTGGCGTACCCGAACGGACGACCTTCCGGCGGGTGACATGCTCTGCATCGGCAACGGCCTCACCGCGATGGATCACGTTGCCGCCTTTAGTTCCACAATGCGGAAGGGAACCATATATACGCTCGCGCGCCACGGCTATCTTCCCGCCCGCGAGCTTCCCGAAGTACGCGCATGCGACTATCGAGAACTCGAAATCGACGAACGCAGTCCGCTCTCACTGGTACGTTCCGTACGCTCGGCGATGCGGCGCCATATCTCTGCCGGCGGCGATTGGCGCGAAGTCGCCGAGGCGCTGCGACAACCCTCACCGCGCATTTGGCTCGGGTGGAGCACCGCGCAGCGTCGCCAATTTCTCGAGAGAGTCTCTTCGCTGTGGGGATCGCTGCGTTATCGCGTGCCGCCGGCCACCGATGACGCCGTCGCGGCGCTTCGTAAGACGGGGGGCTACGTGCCGTTACAGGGCGAAATCGTCGCCGCAGCCGACGAGGAAGGCGGCATCCGCATCGACTATCGCATCCACGGCGAACGACGCCAACTCCGCGTTGCGTCGGTCGTCAACTGTACCGGGCCAAACGGCGACCTCGGCTCGAACCCCAACCCGCTGCTCCGCGCGCTGCTGCGCCGCGGCCTCATCCGTCGCGATCCGCTCGCCCTGGGCATCGACGCCACGCCCTATGGCGAAGCGATCGATGCAGACGGCCTCATCGATGAACGATTGCTCGCACTCGGACCGATGCTGCGCGGCATCCTCTTTGAAAGCACCGCCGTGCCGGAGATCGTCGAACAGGCGCGCGAGATCGCGCAACGCGTCGCGCGCGAACGCGAGGAGTGCGTCGCTTGATCGCAGAGCTCGATATCAAGCGCATCATCGCCGACCGACTCGTTAGCCGTTCGGATTGGGAGCGCATGCTTCCCCGAAAAAAAATCGGCTACACCCGCTCTCGGCTCTATGCCTGCGATGCCTTCGAGGTGTTAGCGCTCATGTGGTTTCCGGGTGCGGCCACTCCGATTCACGACCACGGTGACTCGTACTGCGCGACTCAAGTACTTGCGGGGGAACTGCACGTCGCTCGCTACCTGCTTCCCGAGGCCGCGAACGACGAAGGCAACATCGTGTTGCAGTTAGTAGGGCGTAGCGTGCAACACGTCGGCGAGGGCGATGCGCTGGAAAGCGTGCGCGATCTTCACAGCGTTGCCAACCAGTCGACCTCTGAAGCCCTATCGATCCACGTGTACGCGCCCCGCTATACCGAGTTCGGCATCTACGATGCCTCGGGCGTTCGCGTTGCGACGGCGACGGCTCGCTACGACGCCGTTTTCGATTTTTAAATTCAGGCCAACGATATTCCGTCCCCGTCGCGCGCGACGACACCGTCTTTTTCCAGAGCGATAATCAACTCGTCGAAGCGTTCGCCGATCTTCTGAGGCACCACGCCGACGATTTCGCGTTCGAGCTGGAGTAGCGAAATTCGTTCGCCGGGAGGAAGTTCTCGCAGTCGATCGACGATGCGACCGCGTGCGAAGCGCGCCGTCGATTCGAACGGCACCGGATCCTTGGCGTTCGTCGGTTTCGCAAATTCTTCGCGCAGGCGCTCGAGCCGCGCGGCATCGATCGGCGCGGCGACGCAGAGCGTTTGCAGCGGACACGCCGCACATCGGGGAGCCCGTGCGGTGCACACGAGCGCTCCAAGATCCATCATTGCGGAGTTCCAGTCATGCGCCTCGCCTTTAGGGACGAGTTGACGCGCGATTCGCTCGAGTTCCTTCGTGCCTGCCTTCGCAGGAAATTCGACACCGAAATGCACGCGATGAACGATACGGCGAACGTTGGTGTCGTTTGCCGCGGAATCGTAATTAAAAGCGAACGCTCGTATCGCAGCGACGGTATAGGGGCCGACGCCCGGCAACTCGAGGAGCGCTTTTTCGTCGCTCGGCATCTCACCCTCGAACTTTGAGACCACTGCATCGGCGAGTGCTTTTAACCGAACCGCTCGCGTGTTATAGCCGAGCCCCTTCCAATAACGCACCACCTCCGAGCGCGGGCCTTTAGCCAACGCGGCAAAGGTCGGAAAGCGGGAGATAAAAGTTCCAAAAATCGGAACGACGCGATCTACCTGCGTCTGCTGCAACATAAATTCGCTAACGACCGTGTAATATGGGTTTCGTATTACGCGCCAAGGCAAATTCGCTCGCCCGTATTTTGCATACCAGGCAAGCAGCCGTTTTTGGAGCCCGGTCATCCGCGCAAGCTACGCATCGCTTCGCCGATGCGACGGATACCTTCGGATATCTCGTCGCGACGGACGGCCGTTAACGCCAAGCGAAAATTATGGTCGCCGCCGGAATTTGCAAAGAAAGCCTCACCGAAGAGAAATGAGGCCCCGAGGCGCTCGGCTGCATCGAGCAGTGGGCGAGCGCGCATTTCGCGCGGAGTCGCAACCCAGAGATAGAAGCCTCCGCTTGGGCCGATAGCGCGGACGCCGTTCGGCCAGTATTTCGCGATCGCTTCGTCGGCAATTTTCCGCCGCAAGTGCAACTCTTCGCGCAACTGTTCGATATGCGCGTCGTAACCGCGTTCGAGATAATCGACGATTGCAGCCTGTACGTAGAGGCTCGTCGCCATGTCGTAGGCTTGTTTGCGCATTAAAAGACGATCGACGATGGTGCGCGGAGCGACCATCCAACCGACCCGCAAACTTGGGGCGACGGTTTTACTGAAGGTCGAGAGATAGACGACGTGATCCGGAGCGAGCGCGAGCAAGGGGCTCTCCTTGTGCGAGGCGAGCGGACCGTAGGGATCGTCTTCGATTATCGGTACGCCGGCGCGCCGTGCGATCGTCGCTAGACGTTCGCGGCGGTCGGCGTTCATGGTAACGTTCGTCGGATTATGCATCGACGGCATCGTGTAGATAAAACGGGGGCGGCGCGTGCGTAAAATTGCCTCGACGTGATCGACGCGCATGCCTTCGTCGTCGACGGGAATGGGGATCGCACGCAAGCCGCAGATTTGAAATATCTGCAACGCTCCCGGATACGAGGGTGATTCGACGATAATTTCATCGCCGGCCTCCGCGAGGCTCTGCGCCACGATGGCAATGCCCTGCGTCGAACCGGTTAGGACGATGACATTTTTCGCTACGACGCTGCGCGCCCCGCGGGCGCGCATGCGCGCTGCAATCGCTTCCCGCAACGGTTCGTAGCCCTCCGAATCGCCGTACGAAAGAATAAAGCGCGGATCGCTTGCTACGCGCGCAAACGATCCCGCCAGTTCGGCGAGCGGCGAAGGCTCGTCGGGCGCGACGCCCTGCACGAACGAGATACGCCCGGGCTCCTGCTTTGCCGCAAGCTCTCCAAGCACCATCGGGAACTCACCGACGCGCCATGGCGGCAGCGTCACCCACCATGGAACGCTCGCCCCGCGTTCTCCCACCGCTACGGCGCGCTTGCGCGAGGCGACCCGCGAGCCCGAGCCGACGCGCTGGTCGAGCAAGCCGTCGGCGACGAGCTCGCGGTAGGCACGGACGACCGTGCTGCGGTTGATCTCGAGGCGCTCGGCCATCGCTCGCTCAGGGGGCAAACGCGTCGACTCGGGCAGCGAGCCGGAGAGGATTGCCTCGCGCAAACCCTCGT
>DAHUYY010000133.1 GCA_027306845.1 Vulcanimicrobiota bacterium
ATTGCGACCACGACGCGCGGCGACTCGGCCGGAGCGAAGCAGACGAACCAGGAATCGGGCGCACCGTGGGGGTTGGTCGCCGTACCCGTCTTTCCGGCTACGGTAACACCCGGCAATTGTGCGCTTGTCCCGGTTCCCCAGGCGACGACGGCCTCCATCATTTTCGTAACCTTCGCCGCCGTCTGCGCCGATACCGGGCTGCCCAGCGGCCCCGCCGGGGTACGCGTGAGGATCTTTCCGCGACGCGCGATCGCCCGCACGATGAAGGGGCGCTCTTCCACGCCGCCGTTGGCGATCGTCGCCGCAATCGTCGCAATTTGCATCGGCGTCACCAGCAGCGCGCCCTGACCGAATCCCATTTGCGCGAGTTCGCCGGCCCAAATATGCGACTCGCGCGGAACGAACGCGCGTGCCGTCGGCAATTGGAAATCGAGCGATCCTCCCACGCCGAAGCGGCGGAGGTAGCGATAGAATGTCGAGGCACCGGTCCGCAGCACGATCTGCGCGAAGTCCACGTTACTCGAGAGCGCAAACGCCTTGACGATGTTCCCCGCCCCGGTCGCTTCGTAGTCGTTGTCGTGTAAACGCGCATTTCCAATCATCAAGTACCCAGGGTCTTGAAAGATATCGTGCATACCGACGCGCCCGCTATCGATAGCCGCCGAAGCGGTGAGCATTTTAAAGGTCGAACCCGGAGGATAGAGGCCCTCGAGAGCGCGATCGAGCAGCGGACTATCTTTCGCATGCAACACCTTGGCAAAGGTCGTCCCCATCGTATTCGGGTCGAAGCTGGGGGTACTCGCGATGGCGAGCACGGCGCCGGTGCGCGGATCGAGCACGATGCCGGCGGCACGCGGGTGTTGCGCGAGCAGATCGGCCAATCGCCGCTCGATCTTCGGTTCGATCGTCGTAATTAAGTCATCTCCGGATTGCGGAGCGAAGCGCTGGAACGACGCGATAAAATTTTGAATCTGTTGCAGTGGATTCGCCGAAAGAGCGGGGGCGGCGAGGAGCTCATCGTAGGCGCGTTCGAGCCCCGCGGTCCCATAGCGCCGCGAGGCGTAGCCGACGACCTGGGCGAGCGCGGGCCCCATCGGATAGATTCGTCGCGTGCCGTCGGATGCCGCCAAAACGCTTCCGTCCGCAGCGAGTATGCGCCCGCGACCGCGAGCGATAAACGAACGGCGAGGATTGGAGCGGTTCGCCGAAATTTGCGGAGCCTCGACGAGTTGCAACCATGCGAAGCGCGCGGCGAGCACGAGAAAGAGCACGGTGAAGAGCGCGGAAATACGCGCGAGCGACCGTTGGTTCACTCGCGCTCGCGCAAGATAACGAAGCCGGAATCGACGCGCACCGCCATATGCGAACGTTCCCGACCCGAGTCGAGTATCTGGCCGATCAGCGAGCGCACGAGATCTTCTTTGCAATCGTAGAACGAGGCCAGAATCTCCACCGCTAATTCTTCGAGGAGTGCAGGCGCGACAAAGCCGCAGCGTGGGAGCGTCTCGTAATGGCGCTCGTCGTACGCACCGTTGCGCCACGGGCCGCGGCGGCCGAATACTTGATGGTGATAATCCCAAGCACAGAGCTCGCGGTCGCCCCAACGGAAATCTCCGCGCACGCAGAGACGTCGACAGAGCGCGCACGGCACGATCGGTACGGGGCCGCTCTCGATCGCTTCGACCACGTCGGGCGGCAGGTCGTCGACGTTGATCAACTCTGCTTCGTGAAGGTTCGCCGGAAGCGGAGCGTTCCAACCGACGCGCGCGAGGAGATCGAGATCGTGAAGCGGAGCCACAAACGCGCTCTCGTCCTCGGCCGGAAACGTTCGGTCGATCCAGTGCAAGAGATCGTCGGGAGCGATTCCTACGCTCTGCCAGGTGTCGCCGACGGCGGTATCGATCGGCGTGACCGCGACCGGCACCAGGCGGGCAACGATCGTTCGCCCCTCGGGAAGCAGGCTGTTGGTAAATGCGAGCGTGCTGCTGTTACCGCCGAGTACGACGATACCCGCCGGCCTCTCGGTTACCCCTTCGCCGGCACCGACTCCAGATACCGATGGAGACTGCGCGGCGGCCCCGCCGAATTTGCGAGGGCCTCCGCTAGGGCTCGGGCGGTATCGAGACTGGTCAGACACGCGATACTGGCTTCGACCGAGCCGCGCCGAATCTTGTAAGCGTCGGAGACCTCCCGCGCCCCCTTGGCGTCGTTGATCACGAGATCGACGCTCCGTGAGGCAATCGCGTCGAGAACGTGCGGGCTACCATCGGCGATCTTCCCGATCCGCTCGCAGGCGACATTCGCCGCAGCAAGGACGCGCTGGGTACCCTCGGTCGCTATCAAGCGATGGCCGAGCTCGGCATAGCGGCGCATGATCGGCACGGCGCGCTCTTTCTCTTCATCCGCAATCGAGACCAAGATGCGGCCGCCGCGTTCGGGCAGCGCGATTCCGGCGCCGAGAAAGCCCTTGCGCAGTGCCCCGGCAAAGGTTGCGTCGATACCCAGCACCTCTCCGGTCGATTTCATCTCCGGCCCGAGAATCGTTTCGACGCCGCGCATTTTCGCAAACGAGAAGACGGGGACTTTCACCACGGTGAAAGGCGAGCGCGGGCGCAGCCCGGTTCCATACGGGAGATCGGCGAGTCGAGCCCCTAAGGCGATCCGCGTCGCCGCAGCGGTCAAGTTGATTCCGGTTGCCTTCTGAATGATCGGAACCGTTCGCGATGCACGAGGATTCGCTTCGATAATGTAGAGTTTTCCCTGGTGAATCACAAATTGAATGTTGATCGAACCACGGACGCCGAGTTCGCGCGCGATCGCGAGCGTTACATCGGTGATGTGCCGCTCCATCTCCTCGTCGAGCGACGGGGCAGGATAGACGGAGATCGAATCACCGGAGTGAATCCCGGCGCGCTCGATATGCTCGAAAATACCGGGAATAAGAATATCTTCGCCGTCGAATACGGCATCGAGCTCGACCTCGAGCCCCTCGAGATATCGATCGACGAGTAAGGGCGCGTCGGCGGCGATCGGCGGCGCCGACTCAACATAGGAAGCGAGCTGCCCTTCGTTATAGACGATCTCCATCGCGCGCCCGCCGAGAACGAACGACGGGCGCACCAGAACCGGGAAACCGAGTTCGCGCGCAATCGCACGTGCCTGACGGAAACTCCGGGCCGCGCGTCCCTCCGGGCGAGCGACGCCGAGGCGTGCGAGTGCGGCATCGAATTGTTCGCGATCTTCGGCCATGTCGAGTGTCGCGCGATTGCTGCCGACGATCGGAACGCCGCGCTCGGTGAGTTCGGCCGCGAGCGCAATCGCGGTCTGTCCACCGAATGCGAGCATGACCCCGCGCGCGCCGGTCGAGCGATATGCCGCCTCCACCTCGTCGGCACCCGGTGGTTCGAAGATCAATGCATCGGAGATATCAAAATCGGTCGAGACGGTCTCGGGATTATTGTTGACGACGACCGGCGAGAGCCCGGCATCGCGAAGCGCCCACGCGGCATGTACGCAGCTATAATCGAATTCGATTCCCTGACCGATGCGAATCGGTCCGCTCCCGACGACCACGACCGCTTCGCGAGGCGGCGCGCGCATCTCGTCGTTCTCGCCGCGCGAAAGGTAATAATAGGGCGAGCGCGCCGGAAATTCCGCCGCTGCAGTATCGACCATGCGGAACGAGGCGCTCGGAGCGCTGGGGCGTTCGGCGCTTCCGGTGAGCGCACGGATGCCCTGCGATGAGTAACCGTTGATAAATGCGCGCTCGATGTCCTCAGGGTCGCGGCGTTCGTGAAGGCGCCGTTCGAGCGCAACGAGATCTCCGACTTCATCGAGCCAGAAGCGATCGATGCCGCTCGCTTCGTGCAACCGTTCGACGCAGGCACTGCGGTCGTTGCTTCGGCGGAGAAGTTCGGCGACGGCAAAGAGCCGCTCGTGCGTTGGGTTGGCGACGACGGTCATCAATTGGTCGTCGCTCCATTCTCGCATCGCACCACCGGTAAGGCTTTCGCGGCCGATATCGAGCCCGCGAACGGCTTTTAATAACCCGGCGGCAAAGGTGCGCCCGATTCCCATCGCTTCTCCGGTCGATTTCATCTGCGTGCCGAGCAACGTGTCGGCGAGCGGAAACTTATCGAACGGCCAGCGTGGGATCTTTACGACGACATAGTCGAGCGTCGGCTCGTATGCCGCTTTCGTGATCCCGGTCACCGGGTTGGGAATCTCTTCGAGCCGTTGCCCCAGTGCGATACGCGTGGAAATTTTTGCAATCGGGTAGCCGGTGGCCTTGCTCGCCAACGCCGACGAGCGAGAGACGCGCGGATTCACCTCGATAATCGCGTATTCATTGCTTGTCGGGTGCAGCGCAAACTGAATGTTACAGCCGCCTTGTACGTCGAGGGCACGGATGACGTTGAGGCTCGAGGTGCGCAGCATCTGGTATTCGAGATCGGAGAGCGTCTGCGACGGAGCGATAACGATCGAGTCACCCGTATGAACGCCGACCGGATCGAAGTTCTCCATGTTACAGACGATGATGCAGTCGTCTGCGGCATCGCGTAGGACTTCGTACTCGACCTCTTTCCAACCGAGTAACGAAACCTCAAGCAACGCCTGGTGAATCATGCTCGCGGCGAGCCCGGATGCAAGCGTCTCGCGCAACTCGCGCTCGTTGCGAACGATGCCGCCCCCGGTGCCGCCGAGCGTATACGCGGGGCGCACGACGAGCGGATAGCCCGCCTCTGCTGCAAAGGCAACGCCTTGTTCGATCTCGGTAACCACGACGCTGCGAGCGACAGGTTCGCCGATCTCAATCATTTTTTCTTTGAAGAGCTCGCGATCTTCGGCGAGTTTGATCGTCGCAATCGGCGTGCCGAGCAACGCAACTCCGAACTTCTCGAGCACGCCGGCATCGTCGAGTGCGACGGCGAGGTTCAGCCCCGTCTGGCCGCCGAGCGTCGGCAACAGCGCATCGGGTCGCTCGAGTTCGATTACCGCGCTTACCGACTCGAGGGTCAACGGTTCGAGATAGACCGCGTCGGCGATCTCCGGATCGGTCATGATCGTCGCGGGATTCGAATTGACGAGGATGACGCGATGGCCTTCCTCACGGAGCGCGCGACACGCCTGAACCCCTGCGTAATCGAACTCCGCGGCCTGACCGATGACGATCGGTCCGGAGCCGATGACAAGAATATTCCGGCGCATGCTAGGGGGTGCCGATTGGCTTCGGAGAGGTGAGAGTCCTGGAAATGCTCGGAAAGAACCTACGGCTGAAGGCGCACGCGTACCCAGCCCTCGCGCTCCCGTCGATAGAGCAGCCGATCGTGCATGCGATTCGTGCGCCCCTGCCAGAATTCGATCGAGCGTGGAACGAGAAGAAAGCCGCCCCAGGAGTGTGGCCGTTCGATCTCTTCACCTGCAAATCGCTCCTCGAAATGCGCCATTCGCTCGTCGAGCACGGCGCGCGGGTTCTCGTCTGCGATCTCGACGCCGCCGCGGCCCAGGGCGCCGCGGCGCAACTCGGCGGCGCCGCAACGGCGTTCGCCGGCGACGTCACCGCGGCCGGCGTCCCCGAGGCGATCGTCGCCCGCGCGCTCGACAACCTGGACCCGCTCGGCCGCGACATCACGGTGGAGATCCCCGAGTCGCTCCCCGCGGTATACGCCGACCCGTCCATCCTGGAACGCGTCGTCGTCAACCT
>DAHUYY010000134.1 GCA_027306845.1 Vulcanimicrobiota bacterium
TCGGAGAGGCTTCGAAGCTGCGCGACGGCCGCCTCGGCATCGCGCAGATCGAAGCTCACCGGGAGGACGCGGGCGCCCCGTTGCTCGCACTCCTTACAGACCGCCGCGAGGCGCGCCGGATCGCGTTCGAGCATCTTCGTTCCGAAGTGCTGAAAAATCGCGAGGCTCGGCCGAACGCTCGCAACAATCGCGCGCGCCTGCGACCACGTGAGGTGGTCGACCTGCATCGTATCTTCGAAACGCAGGACGTTGACGATTAAAACGTCGGGGCGATGCGCGGCATAGTCGGCGACGATCGCTTCGTCGTAACGTCCGCAGGGGAGGTAGGCGACGCGCAGGCCGCGATACTCGAAATGAATGCCGAGCGTCTCGACGGCATGATGGTGGAGCGGAGAGCTCGCGATGCTCACCTCGCCGACCCGATAACCGGCGGCCGAGGGCTCGAGAATCTCGCAGCGCTCGACGAACGCGGCGGCGTATGGCTGGAGCAGCGAGGCGCCTTCGAAGGCGTCGCGCGGCGCAAAGAGCGCTCCGCGTCGGCGAAAACCGCCGGCCGTCATCGCCTCGATCATCGCATTGATATCGCCTGCGTGGTCGAGGTGTTTGTGCGAGAGAACGATTGCATCGAGCTCGCGCGGGTTGCGCGCAGGAACGTGGGAGAGCGCTCGCACCAGCGCGCCGGGGCCGGGATCGACCTGCACCTGGGTGGAGCCGAAGTGAAACCACATGCCGCCCGAGGCACGCAACTGTCGAGCGACGACGAAACGCGCGCCGCCGCTGCCGAGAAAGAGCACGCGAGCTTCGGAGGGCACGTTCGGATCTCCGACTATGCGCCGACCGCCGAGGATGCCGTTCCGGGCTCTGCGCCGTTGTAGAGTTCGAAGAAGGAGTCGAGATGGGAGCGATATTGCTCGAGCGCTTCATTCCAAAGCGCGAGCGTCGAGCGCCCGGTCACGGTGATTTGGTAGACGCGCCGCGCCGGCCCGCACTCACGCGAATCCCACCACGACGAGATATACCCATCGCGTTCGAGGCGGCGGAGCGCCCGATAGAGCGAGCTGGGGTCCGTGCTGACGTCGAAGCGTTCGCGCAATGTTTTCATGATTTCATATCCGTGCAGGTCGCTGTGATTGAGCATGACCAGCAGCCACGCGAGCATAAAATTCTTCGGCATGCCGCGGGGCGGCATTCCGCTCTCCCGGCCGATCACCGGGACGACGGTATTCTCATCGCGTAGGTACAAAAAACCACTTCCGTCCACTCGCGCGGACGGCCTCCGACGGGTTCTGTGACGTCCTACAAGATTAGAGGTTCCTGAGAGCGCTCCTGCGCCTTTTGGCTCACCCGAGCATCGGCAGCATCGGAAAATCTCCGGCGAGGACCGGGCGCGCCGGGCGGCCCAACCAGCGCTCCAGAACCGTCGCATAGACGCTGCGAAAATCGGTCGTAAAACGGAGATTCCCGGCGTCGTGGTCGGCGAGATCGGGGTAGGCACCGTAGATGCCGCCCTTCACGGATTTGCCGATGAGGAAGAGCGGCGATGCTTCGCCGTGGTCGGTTCCGGCGTTGCCGTTCTGCGCGATGCGCCGCCCGAACTCCGAGAAGGTCATCGTCAGCACGCGCCCGTCGTTGCCGTGCTCGCCGAGATCGTCGTAGAACGCCGCGAGCGCATCGGAGAGCTCGCCGAGCAGACGGTTCTGCGTCGGCTGTTGATTCACGTGCGTGTCGAAGGAACCGTGCGCGACGTAGAGGACGCGCGTACCGGTGCTCTTCGCGGCGATCTGCGCGGCCAAGGCAAGGCTGCGCCCCAAGGGCGTCGCCGGATAGCTCGCTTTGGTTCGGTAGCCGGCGATCAGTTTCGGCAACTCCTGCGCTCCGCTCTCGGCGTTCTCGGTAATCTCCGTAACGTGCGCGAGATAGGGCGAAGAGAACGGTAGCGCGCGATCTTCGAGAATGCCGCTAAACGCGCGCCGCACCGGCGCATAGCGATTGCCGACGAATCCATAGCCGCGCGCGTGAGGAATCGCCGGTACGTCGACACGATTGCCGATCATCACCTCGGGGAGCACCTCGGCGATCGAGACGCCGGCAAAAAGTTCGCCCTTCGGAATCTCCGCTTCGTCGAGGTAGCGCCCGAGCCAGCCGGTATGTTCGTAGCGCTCGGGGGCGGCGGTCTGCCAGATCTCGGTCGAGCGAAAATGCGAGTGATTCGGATGCGGATAGCCGACACCCTGAACGACCGCGATCGTACCGCGATCGTAGAGCGCCTTCATGGAGCGCATCGCCGGGTTAAAGCCGATGCGAGCATCGAGCGCGAGCACCTCGCTCGCCGGGATCGCCAGATGCGGACGCAGTTGGTAATAGAGCGGGTCGCCATGCGGCACGACGCAGTTGAGACCGTCGTTCCCGCCCTGCAGATTGATCAGCACGAAGACGCGATTCTCCGCACCGGGGAGGCCGGGGCGCAGAGCGCCCGAGAGCGCGCGCGCGAAGACGTGCTGCGGGTTTGCGACGAGCGCCAAACCTCCGAGCGTTCCGAGAACGAATTTCGAGCGTTTCATCGGTTCACCGTTCTTTCCCCGAGCCTCACGCGAGCGTGAAGGCCGGCATGGCAAGCGTAAGGTAAGCGCCGCCGCGCATGCGTTGGTCGAAGTTCTCACTTGAGAGTGCCCCGAGCGCCGAGCTCTCCGAGCCGCCGAGGTATCGCTCTAACGTGCTCCGCGCTGCAGGCGAAGCATCGCTCTGGAGCATTCCCGACAGCATCGCTTCGGCGGCCTGCCGCGCATCGGTCGGCGCGTTCGCGAGCCACGAACGCTCGATCGCTCGGCCGGTGATGAGCCCGGCGAGAAAATTATCGCGGGCGATCGCCATGTCGCTGGTGATCCAGTTCTCTCCGCCCGGCCACCCGGCGACATTGGGCGGAAAAAAGAGCACTTGCCCCATCGCGCGTAACGCCGGGCGCGAACGCGGATCGATGCGCGTAAGGCCGGCTGCCTTGTGCGCGCCGACGACGAATTCCACTGGGCTCTTCACCAGCGCGCGATAGGCGCGCTCGGAGTAAAAAGCATTGCTGCGGAGGATCGTCCCGAGAACCGGGCGCAGTTCGTAATTGTGTTCGCGCAGCAACGATGCCGTTGCGTTCACGAGCCCATCCTCGGGATCGTTATAGAGAAATGCATTCAAGAGGCTCGTCGCCCAGAAGCGCGCGCACTGCGGTTGTTCGTAGATGATATCGACGATATCGTCACCGCTGAGGTTTCCCGTATGCCCGAGAAAGGTTTTAATGCCGTCATCGTGCTTGCGCGGATTGTAGCGCGCTATTCCGCGCAGCGGAAAAACTTCATAGCCCGTCCAGGCACGCGCCGCCTGGCGCACGTCCTCTTCGGTGTACGCTCCTAGGCCCAAGGTAAAGAGCTCCATGAGCTCTCGAGCGTAATTTTCGTTGGGATGCGCTTTATTGTTGCGGGCGTTATCGAGATAGAGCAGCATCGCCGGATCGCGCGAGACCGCCTTGGTGAGATCGCGCAGATTGCCGAGCGCGGAGCGGCGATAGAGTTGGTTCTGGTCGAAGGTCATCTTTGCCGTGACGCCCTTTTGCAGCGACGCGGTCGTGAAGTGACCGTGAAAGTAGAAGGCCATTTTTTCTTGCAGCGGAGAGCCGCTCTCAAGCATCCGTTGTAACCACCACTGCTGCAGCGCGAGTATCGATCGGCGCTCGCCCATACGAATGTGTTTGAAAAGCATCTGCCGTTCGGCGGCGTTATGACGGAGCGCGCGAAAACCACCGTTCGCCTCGAGGTACGCGACGGCGTCGAAGAGCTCGCCGGGCGCTGCGACGTTCTCGGCCGACGGAAGTTGCATCAACGTACCGACGCTCCGTTCCATGCCCATCGCGGCGACGCGAGCGATCTCGCTCGGGGTTCCGCCGAAACCGGCGCGGCGAAGCAGGTGCGCGGCGAGCCGTGGCGTCCACGGGCCGCGATAACTCATCAGAGCAGTGCGCTCGTCGAACGCTCCCGCGGGCCGCACGAGCCCCGGAATATCGACATGTCTCGGAATCCGCAGAGCCTCTCCCATCGGCCACCTCCTCTCGCTTGCGCGAACTTTTATCACTCTAGGTCTTCAAGCGGCGCGAAGCATGAGAGGGCGATGAAAAGCGCCGGGGCTTTTTGCTTCCCGAACGCGAACCAAGGCGACCATGCAATTGCCGACCCATCTCGACACGACCGACGATCGCTTTACCCGTAATGCCGCCCGCATGGAAGGGCTGGTCGCCGAATTGCGCGACCGCCTGCGGCGCGTGCAGGCCGGAGGCGGCCCCGACGCCGTCGCAAAACACCGCAAGCGCGGGAAACTCACGGCGCGCGAGCGCATCGAGCGCCTGATCGATCCGGGCACTGATTTTCTCGAACTCGGGGCGCTCGCCGCGGGCGGCATGTATAACGACGAAGCGCCCTCCGCGGGAGTCGGTACCGGGATCGGTTTCGTCGAAGGGCAGCAGGCGGTCATCGTGGCCAACGATGCGACGGTGAAAGGCGGAACGTACTATCCGCTCACGGTCAAAAAACATCTCCGCGCGCAAGAGATCGCCGAACAGAACCATCTACCGTGCATCTACCTCGTCGATTCCGGCGGCGCTTTTTTACCGTTGCAGGCCGACGTTTTTCCCGACCGCGAGCATTTCGGTCGTATCTTCTACAATCAAGCGCGAATGTCGGGCAAGCGCATTCCGCAGATTGCAGCGGTGATGGGCTCCTGTACTGCCGGCGGCGCCTACGTTCCGGCGATGAGCGATGAGACCGTCATCGTCAAGGGAAATGGAACGATCTTCCTCGGCGGCCCGCCGTTAGTGAAGGCTGCAACGGGGGAGGAAGTGAGCGCGGAGGACCTCGGCGGCGCGGACGTTCACACCCGCATCTCGGGTGTCGCCGACCATTTTGCCGAGAACGACGAACAGGCGCTCGCGATCGTGCGCGAGATCGCACGCAACCTCCATCGCGAAAACCCACGCCAATGGGATACCGTGCAACCCCAGCCTCCGGCCTACGATCCGCGGGAAATTTACGGCATCATCCCCGACGATAGTCGCGCGAGCTACGACGTCCGCGAAGTCATCGCCCGGCTCGTCGACGCATCGGAGTTCCACGAATTTAAGGCGCGGTACGGAACGACGCTCGTCTGCGGCTTCGCGCGAATCGAGGGGCACCCCATCGGCATCGTTGCCAACAACGGCATCCTCTTCAGCGAGAGCGCCGTGAAGGGCGCGCATTTTATCGAACTCTGCGCGCAGCGCGGCACACCGCTGCTCTTCTTGCAGAACATTACCGGGTTCATGGTTGGGCGCGAATACGAAAACGGTGGCATCGCCAAGGACGGCGCGAAGCTCGTCACGGCGGTCGCGTGCGCCGAAGTACCGAAATTCACGGTCGTCATCGGCGGCAGCTTCGGAGCCGGGAATTACGGCATGTGCGGGCGCGCCTATTCTCCGCGCCAGCTCTGGATGTGGCCCAACGCCCGCATCTCGGTGATGGGTGGCGAACAAGCCGCCAGCACACTGCTGACGGTGCGCATGGATGGGCTGGCGGCGCGCGGCAAGACGATGACACCCGAAGAGCAGGAGGCGTTCAAGGCGCCAACACTGGCGAAGTATGAGGCT
>DAHUYY010000135.1 GCA_027306845.1 Vulcanimicrobiota bacterium
CGAGCTCGCTCGCCCACTCCGCGGGTCCGCGCACGCGTTCGACTTCGATAAACTCGCGCAGCTCGCCGACCTCGCGTTCCAGACGCGCGAAGATGCGGGTGCGAAACGCCGCGAGTTCCGCTTCGCGAAGCGCGGTGAGATTCGGCACCGGAGCGAGGACGAGCAGCGCGCTTCCATCGGCGGGGGCGGCGCTTGCATCGCGTGCGACCGGATTGTACGCGTAGAGCAGCGGATCGTCGGGCAACGAGCCGCCGTCGAGCTGCGAGTAGGCGCGCCACGGATCGTCGGGAAGCAAGATCGAATGATACGGAAGATCGACCTGCCGACGGACGCCGAGATAGAGACAGAGCGCGCTATGTCCGTACCGCATCGCGCGAAAGCGCGGTGGTTGCGCCCCTAAGAGCGCGAGGGATGGTTCGCGATCCGCCGCGATGACGACCGCATCGGCTTCATAGGTTCGCTCTGCCGTCGAAGCGCTCCAACTGCCGTCCGCGCGACGTTCGATGCGCTCGACGCGCCGCTCGTACGAAAATCTGACTCCGCATGATTGCGCCGCTTCCACGAATGCATCGACGATGCTCGCCATGCCACCCGGTGCGAACCACACGCCTTCGATCGCTTCGACGACGGGGAGCAGCGCATAGATCGCCGGAGCGCGCAGCGGCGATGTACCGAGATAGAGCGATTGAAAGGTCAACGCCTCAACGAGTCGCTGTCGATGAAAAAATCGCTCGGTAAACCGCCGCAACGATCCGGCGATCCACGGCCGCATCCGACCGGGGCGCGCGAGCAAGCCCGCAAAGGAGAGCAACGACCGATCGCGCTCGAGCACTTCCTTGCGCGCGTCGCGATATGCACCATGGACGAGCGCAAGGTAATCGAGGGCGCGTGGAGTGACGCCCGGCTCCATCCGCTCGAACTCCGCGAGCGACAACGCGATATCGGAGTGCATCGCAAAACGCTCGCCGTCGGGCCAGCGCACTTCATAACCCGGCTCCAAGCGCATCAACTCAAGCGCGGCGAAACGATCGGCGCCCAATACCTCTTCAAGGAGATCGGTCATCACGACGAGCGTCGGGCCAAGATCGAAACGATACCCACCGTTGCTCCATGCCTGCGCGCGTCCGCCCGGTCGGTCGGCGGCTTCAAGAACCTCGACCGCCACGCCGGCGCGCGCCAAGTGCAGCGCGGCGCTCAACCCGGCAAAACCGGCTCCGACGACCAAGGCGGACTTCACGCCGAGCGCTCCGAACCGCGAGCCATGCCTATTCTCGAAAGCCTCCACGTCGTAGCCGGCGTTCTCTGGCTCGGGAACTTCGTCGTAACCGGAATCTGGGCGACGCGCGCGTTCCGTTCCGGCGACGAGCGGCTTCGGCGTTTTGCCGTTCGCGAGATTCTCTTCACCGATATCATCTTTACCCTGATTTTCGGAACGGCGGTCATTATCAGCGGGCTCGCGTTGGCCTCCGACCTCAAAATCGCCCCTTGGCAGACCGCATGGACGCGCGATGCGCTCGGGATTGCGATCGGCAGCGGAGTCGTGTGGCTCGCGGTTCTCGTCCCGCTCGAAATCCACATGGAGCGCCGCGCACGAGCGGGCGACGACGCCGCGCTCGCGCGCCCCTTTCTCGCCTGGAGCATCGTCGGCTGGGCGGTCACGCTCGCGCTCGTCTCTATCATCTATTTCATGCTCGCCAAACCGGTATAAGCGCGCAGCCAACAACGGAGCGCGCGCCCGATTTTCGCCGGGCTCTTCACGACCGCTCGCCCGGCATCGGGGTCGAACTTGCGTCGCTCCACCACATCGACGATGCCGCCGTAAATATCGGCGGTGGCGAGTAGCGCCCAGCGGGAGCCGTCGTTCGGCACGCGCTGGGCGAGCACGGAGGCTTCGCCATACTGCGCGCGCGCGAGTTGTGCGATCGCTCGCATCACCTCGCCGCGTCCCAGACGATCGACTTCGTCTCGCGGGAGATAATAGCGACCGTTCCGTTCATCTTCGGCAACATCGCGAAGAATATTCGTGTACTGCATCGCAATCCCCAGACGCTCGCCGCGCGCGAGCGAATCCTCGTCGCTCGCACCGAGAATCGCCATCGAGCAGCGCCCGACGGTTCCCGCGACGGCGCGCGAATAGCTCTCCAGCTCGGCGAACGTGGCGATCGGGCGGGGATCCAAATCGCCCTCGCAGCCGGCGATAAGCGCGAAGATATCCTCGATCGCTATGGGAAAGCGCGCGAGCGCGCGAGCGACCGCAGCCGTCCACGGCGCCTCACTCGTTCGCTCGCCGCGCGCGACTGTATCGAGCGCGCCGCGCAGCGCAATAAAACCCGCCCGCCGTTCTTCGGGCGTCGGCCCCGGCTCGTCGGCAAGATCGTCGGCACTGCGAAAGAGGCCGTAGAGCGCTTCGACCGCTTCACGTTTCGCGCGCGGCAGCACGCGCGTGCTAAAGTAAAAACTCTTCGCGTGCGCGCGCATCACCTGCGCGCACCACCGAATCGAGCGCGCGAGATCCTCCGAATCGTTCACGTCGAGGCTTCTTTGCCCGAAGCTCACCCCAGCTCCTCGCAGATACGCTCGACGCTTTGGACGGCGCCGAGCGTCACCAGCGGCAGACCCGTCGCCGGGCGCGTCGACGCACCGACAAAGTAACAATTCTTCAGTTTTTCATGTCGGTTATCGGGGCGCATCGGACCGATCTGCATGATATCGTGCGAGAGTCCGAACGCCGAGCCGCGATCGAGCGAGAGCTCGTTTTGAAATTCCAGCGGCGTTCTCGTTCTCACCCAGCGGATGCGAGCGCGAAGCCCGGGCAGACGCCGTTCCTCGACGATCTGCAGCGCTCGATCGACGATGGCGTCACGATCGCCCGCCCAGTCGACGGTTCCGGCGAGCGACGGAGCGGGGACGAGCAGATAGAGCGCCTCTTTCCCCGGTGGGGCCATCGTCGGGTCGGTTGCCCCGGGCGCACAGAGATAGATCGCCGGATCTTCGGGAATCTGCCCGCGTCGAAAAATGTCGTCGCAGGTCGCGCGAAGATCGGCCGGCATGAGAAATTCATGATGGAGCAGATCTGCATATCGTTCTTCAAGCGCAGCGTAAACGAGCAAGGCCGACGGAGTGTGGCGCATGCGTAACGAGCGGTGTGTGGGCTCGCCGAGCAATCGATCGTAGGCATACGGAAGATCGGCATTGAGCACCACGGCGTCGCATTCGATGCGTTCGCCCTCGCCGGTGCGTACCGCGACAACGCGTCGAGCGTTGCGCTCCACCGCGGCAATCTCCGTGTTGTAACGCATCTGCGCGCCGTTCCCGCGCGCCGCCCGGTCGAGCGCACGCGGAAGCGCCCCGATCCCTCCTTGCGGAAAGAAAATTCCCTCACCGAGTTCGGTGAAGAGCAGCAATCGATAGAGCAACGGAGCGTCGAAGGGCGACATTCCGAGATACATCGATTGGAAGGAAAAGGCTCCGGCGACACGCGCATCGCCGAAGCTCCGTTCGGCTCGGGCACCCAAGCGCTGAAAGGCACCGGTGGAGAGCAGTGCCGCAATCCGTTCGCGCGAAAGAAAATGTCGAAACGAACGAATGCGCTCGCCGACGAAGAGGCGCCGCGAGCGTTGATAGGCGTCGGCCGCCTCGGCGAGATAGCGGAGAAATCCGCGGCTCGACCCCGGCGCAAAGAGTTCGAGCGATCGCATCGTCTCGGAGAGCAGCGGCGAGATCTCCAACGTTTTGCCGTCGGCATAATTCAGTCGATAGTTCGGGCGTAGTCGCTGCATCGGCACTTCAAGGTCGAAATCGCCGCCCCAGAGTGCAAAGGTTTCGCGATAGACATCCGGCATAAATAATAATGTCGGACCGAGATCGAAGGTGAAGCCCTCTTCGGTCATCGACGCGGCGCGTCCGCCGGGGGATCCCAGCTTTTCAAAGAGGCTCACGCGGTAGCCGCGATGCGATAAAAGCGCCGCTGCCGTCAATCCGGCGACCCCGGCCCCTACGATGACGATGTGCCTCGACGACGCTGCGCTCATCCCGCAGCGCGTAACCCACGTGCCGCGTCGGCGGTTGCCCGGCGCACGGGACGCGCGGCTCGCGCGCGCGAAGAGAGCCCGACGATGGCCAAAACGCGAGCGGTCTTTTTCTGCAGCGCCTGCGGATTTGAGTCCGCGCGCTGGCTCGGGCGTTGTCCGCAATGCTCGGCATGGAATACGTTCGAAGAGCGACCGCGCGAGGCTTCGCGCCCGTTGCGCCACGTGCGCGGATCGACGACGATGCCGATTCCGCTCCACGAAGTCGAGAGCGCGCACCACGATCGCATTACGACCGGGCTGCCGGAGTTCGACGTCGTTCTCGGCGGCGGCATCGTTCCCGGCAGCGTCACCCTCGTCGGCGGGCCACCCGGTGCGGGAAAATCGACCTTGCTTCTTCAGATCGCCGCACGTCTCCAAAGCAAGGGCCCCGTCCTCTACATCTGCGGCGAGGAATCGGCGGCACAGGTCAAATTGCGCGCCGCTCGTTTGAAGATCGACTCACCGCTCTTGCTCTTCCCCGAGACCGATCTCCATGCGGTGCTCGATGCTGCCGAGCGCATCGCACCGCGCGCGTTGATCGTCGATTCGATCCAAACGGTACGCTTGCCCGAGAGCGAGAGCTACGCCGGAAGCGTCGGGCAGGTTCGCGATTGCACGCAGGCACTCGTCGAGTTCTCGAAACGAAGCGGTTGCGCGACGTTTATCGTCGGGCACGTTACGAAGGACGGGAGCATCGCCGGTCCGCGCCTGCTCGAACACCTCGTCGATACCGTCCTCTACTTCGAAGGCGATCTTCAGGGCGAGTATCGTATCTTGCGCGCCTATAAGAATCGCTTCGGCTCGATCGATGAGATATGCGTCTTTTCCATGCACGAAGACGGACTCCACGATGTCTCGAACCCCTCGGAGATTTTTCTCGCCGGGCGGGGAGCCCGCCCGAGCGGGAGTTGCGTCGTCGCGTCGATCCTCGGTTCGCGGCCGGTGCTGGTCGAAGTGCAGGCGCTCGTCGGTGAGACGAGTTTTGGAACTCCGCGACGACTCGCCAACAATCTCGATCCGGCGCGCCTCGCCATGATTATTGCCGTCCTCGAACGACGTGCGGGAATGCTGCTCGGATCGCACGACATCTATGCATCGGTCGCCGGCGGCTTGCGCGTGAACGAACCCGCCGCCGATCTCGGTATTGCACTCGCTATTGCGTCGTCGCTACGGGATCGCCCGATCGATTCGGAGGTCGTTGCGTATGGCGAGCTCGGCCTCTCCGGTGAGATTCGCGCGGTAAGCGCGGCATCGCGTCGCGCCGCCGAAGCGAAGCGACTCGGATATGGGAGGCATATTAGCGCCGAACGATTCCCCGATATCGGTAGCGCGATCGCCGAGGTGCTCGGATAGCTCGATGCATCTCTTCGAACTCGTTCCAAATCTCTCCGAAGGGCGTAACGACGAAACCATTCGCCACGCCGTCGCGGCGGTCGAAGCGACCGGGGCGCGCGTTCTCGACAGCAGCTCCGATAGCGCTCATAATCGCAGCGTGCTAACGATTGTCGGCGACGCCGCGGCCCTCGTTGAAGCCGCACTCGCGCTTGCACGGGT
>DAHUYY010000136.1 GCA_027306845.1 Vulcanimicrobiota bacterium
GTGAGTGGATGCGCGCGAGCGATGAGTGCGCCGGCGGAGCGCGCGCTGCTCGTCGGTATCGTCGACGAGGCCGCATTCCAACGCGCATCGGCATTCACATCCTCGATCGGGCAGATGTTGAGCATTCTCGGCCCGGCAGCGGCAGGTGCGCTCATCGCGTTGTCGACGCCGATCGCCTTTGTCGTTGCGGCGCTCGCATATGCAGCCTCGACCATTGCGTATGCATCCTTGCGCATTCGCGCGCAACCGCATATCGATCCCGGAGAGCTCGATCCGATCGGCGGCATCCGCTACCTGCGCAAACAACCCGAGGTGTTCGGTGCGATCTCACTCGATCTCTTCGCCGTCCTGTTCGGCGGCGCAACTGCGCTGTTGCCGATCTTCGCGACGACGATTCTCCACGTCGGGCCGCTCGGCTTCGGCGTGATGCGCGCCGCACCGGGGCTCGGCGCGGCCGTGGTTGCATGGTATCTTTCGCAGCACCAGCTCGAGCGCGGAGTGGGGCGCGCGCTCTTTTTCTGCGTCGCCGCTTTCGGCATCGCGACGATCGTTTTCGGGCTCTCGAAGAACCTCGCGCTCTCGCTGGTCGCACTGCTGGCAATCGGTGGTTTCGATATGGTCAGCGTCATCATACGCATGACGCTCGTGCAACTCCGCACGCCCGACCCGCTGCGCGGGCGCGTGAGCGCGATTGAGAATATCTTTATCGGCGCCTCCAACGAATTGGGCGCCTTTGAATCGGGGGTGACCGCCGCCTGGCTCGGCGCGGAGGCCTCCGTCGCGATCGGCGGGCTGGCGACGCTTGTGGTGATACTCGCATGGGCATTCGCCTTTCCCCAACTTCGCCGGCTCGACCGGCTCTCGGAGTAGCGCATCGAGCAGCCGAGCGCCTCTATGTGGCTTTTGTCACAGGAACGAAAAGTGAGCCTGGGAATTGGCTGAGGGCTTCGGCGCAAGCCGAGGCAAACTGCACTCTCCCGCAATCATAAAAGGAGTTTCCTTGAACGTTCGATCTCTCCGCGCACTCCGTGGCCTGGGCTCCCTCGCCGCAGCATGCGCGCTCGGCGTCCTGGTCGCCGGCTGCGGCGGAGGCGCCGGTTCCTCGGCCCTCCCCTCCAAGGCCCTCACGCCCACGAGCGCCTTTAAGCCCAAAATGCTCCCCGTCATGCACATCTCGCGTTCGACCATTAAGATCGCGATGGCGAAGTTGACGCGCTCCGGCGCCTATTACTCGCCGATCAAAGGCGGCAAGCCGATACGCATTCACACGAAGACCGTCTCGGCCGGCATGAATCTCACCAACAACGGCGGCCCCGTCGTCCCCACGGCGAGCGTCTACAACATTCTCGTGAACTGTCCCGACGAGAGCTGCTGGGGCGGCGATATCTCGGGCTTCGAGAACAGCTTCTTTTCCAGCGACATGATTCACATTCTCGACCAGTACGAAGGGCAGTCGGCGACCTATACCGTCGGCGGCGACGTACCGGTCACCTATAACACGAGCAGCCAGCTCGGCGACCAAGATATCGTCAACATCATCTACAACGTCGCCCAGCAGTACGGCACCGGCTACAACGCCGTCTATAACGTCTTCCTCGAGAACGGCGTGCAGCAATGCAGCCAGAACGCGGGCGGCTGCTACCTGCAGCAGTACTGCGCCTACCACGGCAGCAACGACTACAGCGATATCGGTCACACGCTCTACACCGTGGAGCCCTACCAAGATGTCTCGGGCTGCCAGGTGAGCTCGGTGAGCAACGGCGGGCAATCGCCGAACGGCTCGACGATCGATTCGACGGCGTCGACGCTCTCGCACGAACTCTCCGAGACCTTTACCGATCCCGACGTCGCGGTGAATAACCTCGCGTGGTACAACTCCACCGGCGGCGAGATCGGCGATCTCTGTGCTCCGGCGGCCGGCGTGCCGACGCAGCAGATCTCGCTGAACGGAACCGTCTTCGAGATTCAGGGCGAGTACGATAACAACGTCTCCGATTGCTCGTGGCAATCGCCGTAGCATAGCTCCGGTTCGCGAGATTCGGCGGGGTTCGGTTCGTAAGAGCCGAACCCCGTTGCTATGTCGGTTCTTCGTGCGGACGCGGCAGCGATTGCAAGCGCGGCCGCCGCGCTCGGCGCCGGATCGTGCGTCGCCTTCCCAACCGAGACGGTCTACGGCCTCGGTGCCGCTGCGTTCGACGCGCGCGCCGTCGCGCAAATATTCGCGATAAAAGCGCGCCCGACATTCGATCCGCTCATCGTCCACGTCCTCGATGCAGCGATGCTCGCCCGCGTCGCGCGCGAGGTGCCGCCGCTCGCCGAACGGCTCGCAGAACGCTTCTGGCCCGGCGCGCTCACGCTCGTGCTCGCAAAACGCGCCGAGATTCCCGGCATCGTGACCGCCGGGCTCGAGAGCGTCGCGGTGCGCGTGCCCGCGCACCCGGTCGCACGCGCGCTGCTCGCCGCCTTCGGTGCGCCGATCGCCGCACCGAGCGCGAACCCCTTCGGGCGCTTGAGCCCGACGAGCGCCGAACACGTGCGCACGCAGCTCGGCGAACGCATCGAGATCATCCTCGACGGCGGCGCGACGCCGCTCGGCATCGAATCGACGATCGTCGCGTTCGATCCGGTGCCCACGCTGCTGCGCCACGGTGCGATCGCGCGCGAAGCGATCGAAGCGGAGATCGGCCCGCTGCTCGATGCGACGCAGCCCGACGGCGACGCCGCACCGCAGGCACCGGGGCAGTTGCTGCAGCACTACGCTCCGCGCACGCCGATTTGCGTCGTCGACGAGTTGCCGCCGCGCGCGCAACGCGAGCGAGCGGCCTATCTCGGCTTCACCGGCGGTGCCGAAGGGTACGCCGCGCAACGCGTGCTCTCTCCCGGCGGCGACGAACGCGAAGCCGCCGCGCACCTGTTCGAGTATCTGCACGAACTCGATGCGCTCGGCCTGGAGCGCATCGACGCCGCCCGCGTGCCCGCGCACGGGCTCGGCGCGGCGATCGCCGACCGTCTCACGCGCGCGAGCGCGCGATGAGCGCTCCGCACGCAAGCAGCGACCGCGAACGCAAGCGTGCGTTTCTCGCGCTGTTGGTGCTGGCGTTTGCGTGGGGGCTGAACTGGGTCGTTCTCAAAGTCGCGGTCGCCTACGCGCCGCCGTTGGTCTTCGCCGCCGTGCGGATGATCGGCGGCGGCATCGCGTTGCTCGCGCTCTGCGCGTGGCGTCGGCGCGGCTTGCGGCCGCAGCACCTGTTGACGTACACGTGGATCGGGCTCTTCCAGACCGCGGGATTTATGGGGCTCGTCATGTCGGCGATCGCGATCTCGGGCGTCGGCGCGATCTCGACGCTTGCGTACACGATGCCGCTCTGGGTCGCACTCGCCGGCGTCGTTTTTCTCGGCGAGCGTCTGCACCCGCTGCAGGTCGCCGCACTTGTTTTAGCGATGCTGGGAATCGTCGCGATCGTCGGTTTCGATCATCTCGGGCGCGCGGGGTACGCCGACCTGCTCGCGTTACTCGCGGGCATCGCCTGGGCGATCGGCGTCGTAATCACCAAACGGCTCGCCAATCGCGTCGCTATCGATGTCATCGAACTCACGACCTGGCAGATGCTCGCCGGCGGTGCGGCGCTCGGCATCGCCGCGCTCGTCGTGCCGCACGGCGCAACGCATTATACGCCCGAATATATCGGCGCGCTCGCCTATAACATCTTCATCGCGACCGCACTCGCCTACGTGCTCTGGGTCTACGTGCTCGACCGCCTGCCGGCGCGCGATGCGAGCATGGGTGTGCTCACCAATCCCATCGTCGGCATTATCGCGGCCTGGGGCTTTCTCGGAGAGATTCCATCCGGCAGCGTCGGTTGGGGCATCGCGTTGACGCTGGCGGGGCTTGCCTTGATGGCCTTCGCCGATCGCGCCGGCGCGCAATGAATACTGCAGCGAAGGCGTTACGCAAACGCGTTCCGCGGGCGGATCTCTGCGCGTGGGACGATACGCTGCGCAGTGAAGAGCCGCTTGCGGCGATCCGTCGCGAAGAAGCGAGCCGCATTCCGGCGTTGTTGTCGATTCGCCACCAACGCATGCGCCGCGATCCCTTCGGCTTTCTGCGCGGCGCGGCGGCGATCGCCGCGAGCGATTTCGGCGCGCTACGCGTCACCGGATTGCGCGCCCAAATCTGCGGGGACGCGCATGTTCTGAATTTTGGAACCTTCGCGACCCCGGAGCGCAACCTCGTCTTCGATCTCGTCGATTTCGACGAGACGCTGCCGGGAGCGTGGGAATGGGATATGCTGCGCCTCTGTTCGAGCCTCGTCGTCTTCGCCGCATCGGTCGGCATTCGCAGCGATCGTGCCGAGGATGCCGTCGTCGCCGCTGCAAACGCCTATCGCGAAGCGATGCTCGCCTACGCGCTGCTCGATCCGCTCGAAATTTGGTACGACCGCATCGACGTCGATTCGCGCATCGCCGGCGAGATTAAAATGCAGGATTCGGCGGCGGCGCTCGTACCGGTGCTCGAAACCCCCGATAAGCGCCCGCCGCGTTTCGCGGATCGCCCGCCGCTCTTTCGGCGCCTCCGCCATGCCGACGAGCGGGTCGAGCTCGCGCACGGCATACTGCGCTCCTATCGTGCCTCGCTACCCGATCATATTCGCGTGCTCTTCGACCGCTATCATAGCGTCGATATGGCGCTCAAAGTCGTCGGCGTCGGCAGCGTCGGGACGCTCTGTTTAGTCGTGCTCTTGCTCGCCGAGAGCGATCGACCGCTGTTGGTGCAGATTAAAGAAGCGCAACGATCGATGTTGGAGCGCGTCGTGGGGTTGAGCCGCTTCGCGCATCACGGCGAGCGCGTCGTCGTCGGCCAGCGGCTCATGCAAGCGGCGAGCGACCTGTTTTTAGGTTGGAGCAACGACGGCGACCGCGATTTCTACGTTCGACAGTTGCACGATATGAAGGGCTCGCTCGATATATCCAACCTTCGCGCCTCGACGTTGGTTCGTTACGCGCGGCTCTGTGGAAGGACGCTCGCGCGCGCGCATGCGCGCTCCGGCGAACCGCGTGCGATCGGCGGCTACTTGGGAAACAGCGCGGAGTTCGAAGAGGCGATGTTGCGTTTCGCGCTTGCCTATGGGGTGCGCTGCGAGCGAGATTACTCCGCGTTCGTCGCCGCTTGCGCGCGCGGCGAGTTCGCTTTGGAAGAATAGGAGCGCGTCAGTAACATCGCGTTGCCGACGACAAAGAGGCTCGAAGCGCCCATCGCGGCGGCGGCGTAGATCGGCGCGACGATGCCGAATGCCGCGAGCGGAACGAGCGCGACATTATAGGCGAGCGCCCAGAAGAAATTCATCGAGATGGTGCGCATGGTCGCGCGCCCGATCTCGATCGCTTCGACGATCGCCATAGGATCGTCGCGCAGGGCCGCGGTTCCCGCCGTCTCCAACGCGACCGCCGCGCCGGCGCCCATCGCCATGCCGACATTTGCAAGCGCGAGCGCCGGGGCATCGTTGATGCCGTCGCCGAGAAAAGCGACGCGCGCACCGCCCTAGCGCAATTTGCGAACGAGTTCGCCTTTGGCCTCCGGCAAAAGCTCGGCGTAGACGCG
>DAHUYY010000137.1:0-238 GCA_027306845.1 Vulcanimicrobiota bacterium
TGTATTGGTCGCGCTGCCGCCGGTATTGGCATTCGCCGTCCAGAGCGTCTCGCCGGTCGGGTCGGAGATCGTCCACTCGTAGTTGGAGTTCGGTGCGAGCAATACTTGTTGCTGAATCCCCGAGGTCGACTGGTCGTTCGCGCTATCCCAGGCAAAGACCGTGCTCGGCGTCGCGGCGGGAATCGGGCGCGGCGAGGGATTGGCGTTCGTGCCGTCGGGATAGAGCAGCATCGTCTCA
>DAHUYY010000137.1:253-5586 GCA_027306845.1 Vulcanimicrobiota bacterium
TGATTCGTCGTCTTATCGAAGAGCACGACCGAGTAGGTTCCCGCAGCCTGCGTCGCGCTAATCGTCCAGGTGATCGCGAGGTTTCCGCCGGGCGCTTGTTCGCCCGAAGAAAGGTTCGGCTGGCAGAGCCCATTTGCGGCATACGACGATTGCACCGGGGCTGAGAAGATGCAGACCGGATTGATCGAGGTCGACTCGATGTAGACGACGTAGAAATCCGAGGGCGTGAGGTTGGTCGCGTAGATATAGGCCGCCGAACTCGAACCCGCCGCAAACTGCGAGATCAGCTGGGTGTGGAAGGCGTCCTGATAGACGCCGAAGTTGTAACTGACGCCGACGTTGATATAGATGACGGCGACCCACTGGTTCGTCGTCGTATCGAGAACGCCGAAGGTATAGACGCCGGCGACGCTGAGCGTCGTGGCATGCACGTTCCCGTTCGGAGCACCGTAGCCGCCGCCGACCGCGGTACCGGCGGCACCGTTCGCGACGTTCGGCGCGATGTAATAATCTTGGAAGGTGTCGCCGCCGGTGAGCCCCGAGGATTGCCAGTCGGCGGTGCAACCAACGGTAAAGTCCGCGCCGGCGGTCAGCGCGCAGTTTCCGCTGCCGCTTGCCGTGAGTAAGACCGTCGCACCGGTCGCGGCTTGAATCTTGCGCTGCCCCGGATGCAAGGTATTCATTGCAGAGCGCATCGGGAGTTGCGGCAACTCGGCGAGCGGCACGATCGAACCGGGAGCGCGCACGTTCGACTGCGGTTGAGGAAAACCGGGTAGCGCCGATGGCGTCGGCGTCGGGTGCAGCACCGGCGGGATCGGGAGCGGAGGCGGTGTATGCAGGATCGGCACGCCGATCGGCGTCACGGTCGGGTGCGGAACGATTCCCGCGGGAACGCCGCGTCCGAACGCCGTGGCGACTGCGGCGGCGGTGACGATCGCTGCGACGGCGAGGGACTGCAGGCGGCGTACGTTCATCAGTAATACAGCGTATAGACCGCGTTGGTGCTATACGTTCCCCCTGAAACGGCGATCGGTATACTCAACGTCAGATCGACGCAGTAGGTCTTCATTAACCCGTTCGTCGCCACTTGATACCACACACCGCCATCGTCGGCGTAGACGAAAAATGGCGTCGCGGTAGCCTGCGGCGTCGTGATATAGGTGTTATTTGCGAGTGATTTCCCCGGGAAGGTACTACTGAAATCCTGATAGAGACCGTCCTTGAGATACCATACCGACTGCGTCGAATCGACGGTGACGGTGTAGGCACAGGGAACGACGACCGTCGTGCCGGCAGTCGCGCTGATCGACACGGAATTGAGATTGCTGTAGAGCAACGTCCCTAAGGGGTTCGGCTGAACGGAGGCTTCGACGCGAACGGCCTGCTGATTCTGAGCGACGAGATGATTGAGTGAGATCGCGTCGGCTCGCACCGCTCGCTTCGTATC
Organism: Vulcanimicrobiota bacterium; assembly: GCA_027306845.1. Taxonomy (GTDB): domain Bacteria; phylum Vulcanimicrobiota; class Vulcanimicrobiia; order Vulcanimicrobiales; family Vulcanimicrobiaceae; genus JABEUX01. Next base: position 1,701 of record DAHUYY010000137.1, read on the forward strand.
GAGCGTGAATGCCGCGCGAATCTGCGAGCCCGTCGTCGCCGTCGGCGCGTAAGCCGCCATGCGCGGCGCCGGGGTAACGTTCACGATAATCGTCACCGCGATCTGGTCGCGCTGCTGGATAAAGGTCGCCAGCGCGACGGCAACCGATGTCAGCGCCAGAAACGCAGCGAATAGCGCCGTGCGGCTCGCTCGTTTCATTTTGCCACCACCGTATAGACGATCCAAACATAATATTGGCCGTTCGTCGCCGAGTTCGGCACTTTCAACTCATAATCGTAATAATACGTGCCGGTCGCAGTGAGGCTCTGCGCGATCGGCGACGGGTAGGTTGTGTACGCGATCGTCGGTGCGGTCGCGTATCCGCTTCCGGTCACCGATCCGCTGGTTTTCATAAAAGGCGCGCCTGCAGAAAACCCGGTGTTTGGATCGGCGCTCGCCGTCGACGGCAGATAATAGACCGTCTGCGAGACCGGCACGCTCGTACCGTCGGTGAGGTTATAGAAATCGGCCGCACCCTCGCCGTAGATATTAAACCCGGTCGAGGAGTTCGTTGTAACGTTGAGTTCGACGGCGTACTTGTAGAGGTAGGTTTTCCCAGCCTCGATGTTGCCGAAATCGACCGATCCGCCATCGAAAATCGCGTTTGGCCCATGCGTCGGAGCGGGTTGTGCGCCGATCACCGCGGGAACGGCCCCGAAGCTGCTATTGTAGTTCGGCGTCAGCGTTAACTTCACGATTGCATTGGTACGCCACGTGACGATGGTCGAGGCGGTCGAGGCGAGAACGGCGACCGGCAGTAGTGCCATCAATGCGATGACCACTGCAACCCTCCGTATCCCCATTCGTACCGTGCGTTCCATCGTAGTGACTTCTACCATCCTCCGTGAACCCTAATGCGTGCTGCCGCGCCGGGAGGGCGGGCTAGCGTACCGTGAACTTGATACCGCCTGCGGTATCGGTCTTGCCGTTATAATCGATCGTCGCGATCGCTTCGTACTCGCCCGGGGGGAGCCGCTTGCCCTGAAGCTCCATCAAGCGCATTCCATCGCGCTCGACGAGTTGGTTGCTCGGCATCGCCACGTGGTCGACGATCTTGCCGGCGGTCGTCTGCACGACGAGCTGCCCGCGAAGGTAGACGTGTGCGTTGCCGGTGTTTTTAAAGAGCACGTGATAGATGCGTCCGAGCGGATTCGCGTAACTCGCCATTCGCACGATCGCCCCGTCGATATGGACGGTATTGGGAATCGTTTCGTAGATCTTCGAAGCGATGCGTTCCGAGAAAGCGACGGTCTGCCCCGGCTTACGCTCCGGCCGCGTCTGGAAAAAGACGATGCCGGCATATTCGCCCGAGAGCGCGTGATTCGAAGGTACTTGGATCGTCAATTGCACTTGCTGCGAGGTGTTCGGCTGAATGTTGAATTCACGCGGCCGGATCGAGGCCCATTTCATCAGCGAGTTCGGCCGCGAACCCACTTTGGTAAAGACGTAACTCCCTGCCTGATTCACCGTGAAGTCGACCATCGTCGCCTGCACGTGCGTCGAGTTGAGCCCCGAGTTATGAATCGTGATCGGTATGTTGTACGTCATGCCTCTGGGAATCGAAACCTCGAGTTTCCCCGGCGTCACCTCAAGCCCAATTTGGAGCGAGCTTGCACGGATCGGCCAGATGAGGAGCGTGAGTGCCGCGAGCGCGCGGAGCGATCGGAGTTTCAGCATCGTGCCCTCTCGCTTCGTTGCGGGGAGGTGAGTCCCCGCAACGGAGCGTGACGCGCCAAGGATCGTACCTACCCTAGTTCGTGGTCAGGGTGTAGGTGACGGTCACCGATTGCGCGCCCGAAGGAGCGTTCGGAGCGATGACGAGTTCGACATCGCCGCCGAGGTTGGTGCCGGTCGTCGCCGCAGCGGTCGAGAGCAGCGTGCCGCCGGTTGCGTTCATCGCGAAGTCGCCGCCGGGGCACGCCGTCGTGCTGACGATCGAGGGAGCAGCTGCGCGCGCCGAGGCGGTCGCCGCGAGATTGTTCGCGTAGGCGCCGTTCGGCAGCAGGCAGAGCAGGAAGCCGCTCGCCGGATAACCCGCGGTCGCCGCTTCAGTTACCGAGTAGCCGAGCGAATCGTTCGTGCCGATCGCCGCGTTGACGGCGTTGAGCTCCATGCAGTCGGTATATTGCACGACATCGGGAGTCACGTTGCCGAAGTTAATGGTTCCGGTGGTTGCTTCCGTGTCGGATGCCGCGCAGATGCCTGCACCGGTGTTGAGATTGGCGTCGATCGTTTCGGCACCGGTATTGTGCGTGCCGAGCGGCGTGCCGTTATACTGCGTCGTCAGAACGATCGACGCAATTTTCTGGGTATTCCAATCGACGGTTACCGTCGGAGAGGCTGCGAAGGCCGGAGCCGTCGAGATGACGAGCGCTGCAAATGAAGCGAGCGCGAGAATGCGTTTTGTATTCATGATCCTTTCACCATGCGCGAGAAGTCGCCGTCCTTGGCGGGAGCGAGAACTTTTACGTTTATCGTATCGGTCGCCTGCTACCGGAACTTTCCATGAATGGGTCAAGGGGTAGTAAAGTTATCACCGTGCTTTTGGTAAAGAATCTTATTGCTACTGAAGTCGCACCGTGAATCGACCGTGCGCGGTCACCAAGGTCCCCACCATCGGACGGGCGCTGAGCTTGAGGGTGAAGGCGAAGAGCCGGCCGACGAGCGGCTTCCCGAGCACGCTCTTCTGGCCGTCGGCCCAGAGGATACGGTCACCGGGGCGCACGTCGGCGAGGAAGCGCGCCCGCACGGTCACGTACTCCCCGATCTTCGCCTGCGCCGGGCTCGCGGAGAGAATCGCGATCGGCAACCGCGGATCGACGGTGATCTCCGTGGGGAGCGGGGCAGGCCCCGTCGCTGCACGAGCGCGCACCTCGAAGCGGCCGGCGCGCGTCCCCTTCGGCACCACGATCTCGCCGCTCCAGCGTTTGCGCGCCGTGTCGTAACGGAGATGGACGGTGCGGCCGAAAGCGATCGCCGAGATCGCGGCATCGGCGGGCGCCGCAACGGTGAGCTCCGCCGCGCCACCGGGCGGCAGGCGCGGCTCGGAGAGCTGAAGGCTCGGCGCCACGCTCGGAGCGGCCGCCCCGGCATTGCCGAAGAACGTAAAGAGCACTTTCTTCTTCTTGCGCGAGATTTTAAAGATCGCGCCTTTGTAATGCTCGCGTGCTTTGAGCGAGATCGTCAGATCGGGGCTCACCTGCCCGAGCCCGTCGGCGACGGTCTCCGGATCGATCGAGAGCGTGTAGGTTCCCGGCGGCAAGTCGTCGAGCACGAACGAACCGTCGTCGTTGGCGATCGCCGCTTCGTTCCCGGGCTCGGCGACGACGTACGCATTAAGGACGCCGTCACCGGCGACATATGGGCTAGGCACGCCGTGCGCGTAGAGCACGTAACCCGAGACCGAGCCGAGCGGCTCGGCGGTAAAAGTTGCGTGGGCGAGCTGCCCGCGATTCACGTTGACCTTCTGCGTGAGCTCCTTCTTCGAAAAGGTCGCAAAGGCCGGAACGGAGTTCTCCAACACCGAGACGGTATGCTCGCCGGGGCTCAAACGACCGAAGCCGTAGGCACCACTCGAATCGGTCTGCGAATACGCGCCGCTATCGACGCGCACGAGGACATTGGCGAGCGGCACGCGTTCGCCGTCGCGGCTGATTCCATAGACGTGCCCCGAGATGCCGCCGAAATCACCGACGAGAAAACCGACCTGCGCGTTCTGTCCGCCCTGAACCGTCAGCGTCACCACCGGCGAATCGGCGGTGAGCCCGCGCGGCAACGACGAGGTCTCCAAGCGCAATTGGTGCTCTCCCGGCGTCACGAAACTGAATTGATAGTTGCCGTTGAGATC